>QKJM01000177.1 GCA_003249315.1 Archangium sp. | reverse complement strand
AGAGCGTCGGAACCACCTCCACGCACGCCCTGGGCGCTCGCACCGCCTGGGAGAGAATGTCCTTCAGCTCCGGGTCCTCCCAGAGCGTCTCCCACGTATGCGGGTGTACCGGCAGCAGCGTGTGCGAGCCCTCGAGCTCCACCGGCAGGCCCACCTCCGCGAAGCCCGGCCACCACGAAGGCCGCGTCTCCCCCTGCACCGGGAGCAGCGCCTTCGGCATCGCCAGCCAGCGCAGCGCGAAGGTCGGCTGGAACTCGGGGGCGTAGCGCCTCAGGTCCTCCAGACCAAAGCCCACCTTGGCCCTCGCCGTCGGGTAGTAGGGATGATCCTGGAAGGACGCCAGCCGGTCATGGAGCAGCAACCGCTCCCACCACTCGTTCCCCGACGTGCCTCCGGAGCGCTTCTCGGAGATGAGCCGCTGCCGCTCGGCCTCGCAGCACAGCCGATGCTCCAGCGCCGTCCGGTGCTCGTATCCGAACGCCCTCAGGCACTCCTCCTCGTCCGACGACCCCGGCGGCAGCAACCAGCGCACCAGCTCCTCCGGCTCCGGGCAGAGGAGCGCCGCGTCACGCTCGGCCAGCACCGGACGTCCGGCGTCGAAACACCAGTCCTGCATGTGCTCGGAGGGAAGAACCGGCAGCCACACCCGCTCCACCTCCCCTTCCCTCTCCACCACCAGCCACGGGCCCGAAGAGGCCCCGCCACCGGCTCGCTCGAGGCAGGAAGGAGCCTGGGAGGAGAGCCGCCCCCTCGAGACACATCCGCCCACGTCCTCGCGCAGCAACGTGTCCAGCAACCGCTGGAAGAAGTAGCCGCGCACCGCCGTCACTTCAGCTCCCATCGCAACTCCTCCTCGACACGCGCGAACGCCCGCGCAAGTGACTCCTCCGTGCCTCCGAAGCCGCGCAGCACACCCAGGTAGTCCCGGTTCGAGTTCGACAGCCGCAGCGTCGTGCCCTCCGCACGGGTGGGGATGAACGTCAGCGTCAGCCCGTCCTCGGTTCGCCGGAAGGCCTCTGGCGCCCGCGCGACGACTCCCGAGCGCTCCGCGCAGAAGTATCGGACGCCCGCCGCCACCGAGGGCGGCTCCATCACCTCCAGCGTCGCCCCCAGGTGCAGCTTCAACACCCGCTCGAACAGGCGCAGGCCGAGCGCCTCGTCCATCAGGAACTCGCGGTAGTCCCCCACGGTGCGGTAGTTGATTTCGATGACGCGCGGACCCTGCTCCGTGAGGACGAACTCGGTGTGACACGCCCCGAAGCCCACGCCCGCCGCGCGCAGCACCGCCAGCATCTCCTCCTGCTGCTGGGAGGACAGCCCCGGCCCCCACCACGCCTCGCTCTCGATGAAGTACGGCGGCGGCGACAGGCGCGTGCGGAAGCCGCCCAGCACCTGCAGGCGCTCCCCGTCCCCCAGCGTCTCCAGCGTGACGAGCGGACCCTCCAGGTACTCCTCCAGCACCACCTCCTGGTCCGGCCTCGCGCGCCAGATGTCCCTGCACCCCGCCACCACCTCCTCGTGCGTGCGCGCCAACCGCACCTGCTCGCTGGCCACTCCCTCCGCCGGCTTCACGATGCACGGCAACGGCACCGAAGCACCCAGCCTCCCCAGCCCCGCCTCGTCCGAGACCGCGGCGTGCCAGACCCGCTCCACCCCGCGCGCGTGCAGCCAGCGCCGCAGCTCCGCCTTGTTCTTCGCCCGGCAGGCCACCTTCCAGTCCTTGCCGGGCAGCCCGTGGTACTCGGCCGCCAGCGCGGTGCTCGTCTGCAGATGATCGCTGTTGGAGAAGATCGCCGCCGGACGCACGCCGAGCCGGAACGTCGCCTCCAGCACCGACAGCGGGTTGAACACGTCACAGGCGATGATGGACTCGGGCGCCTCGGCGATGGGCACTCGCGCGAAGGTCTCCTGCTGCTCCTCGAGGCGATCCGTGAGCAGCACCACGGGGAATCCCATGCGCCGAGCCGCGGGAACGAAGCCCCGCGTGACCGGCTCGCTCGGGACGTGGGCGAGGATGATGATGGGATTCATGGTCGGGCTTCCTTTCAGCGCTCGAATTCCAGCGTGACCAGCACGGACCGCCCCGGCGAGGGCACCCGCCCGAGGCTGTAGTCGACGTTGCGCGTGAAGAGGCGGGCGTCGAAGACGTTGTTCACCCCGAGGCCGACCCTGAAGGCCGTCTCGTCCACGCGAATCTCATCGGACACGTGGACGTTGGCGACGCAGCCACCCGGCACCAGCCCCTTGGAGCCACTGACGTTCTCCTCCACCGTGTTCTCCGCGTCGGAGAAGGCATCCGAGCGGCAGGAGCCATTCACGTTCCCCAGCAGCGTGCCGCGGCGGTACGCCACCCGGAAGGTGCCCTCGTGCCGCGACGCATAGGGGAGCGCGTTGCCCGCGTACTGGCCCGAGAGCTGGGTCGCATCCAGGTACGTGTAGGCCAGCCGCACGTCCAGCGCCGGGGACGGCTGGAAGCCGAACGACGTCTCCACGCCACGGTGCCGCGCATCCCCCAGGTTCTGGAAGCCCACGTTCTGGTCGACGAACTGCAGCTTGTTGCGGAAGCGGACGTCGAACCAGGTCAGCCCCAGGTCCACCCACCGGTGCGGCCGGAAGCGCAGCCCCAGCTCGTAGTTGTCCGCCTGCTCCGACACCAGCTCGTTGCCGAACGTAATCTGCGTGAGCTGCACCGGACGGAACGAGCGGTGGTAGTTGCCGAACAGGAAGAGCGGCCGAGCCACCTGGTAGCCGACGCTCAGCCCCGGCAGCACGTCCCGCGTCACGTTGCGGTTGTGCGCCCCCTTGAGCAGGTCGTCGTGGCGCAGCTCCAGGTACTCGAAGCGCAGACCCGGCGTCACCTTCAGCCGGCCGTCCAGCAGGTGCAGCGTGTCACTCACATAGCCGGCGAACGCGTGCGTGCGGAAGAACCAGTCCCGCGCCACGGTGTACTTGTCGGTGGCCAGCTCCTGCCGGTCCACCATGTAGTCCACCCTCTCCCCGATGTAGCGCAGCCCCCACGTCACCTCGTGCGGCACGAGCGCCTCGAAGGACAGGTTGTGGCGCACCTCGCTGCCAAACACCAGGAAGTCACGGGGCGAGCTGGACACCGTCGTGGGCTGCGCCCCCGCATCGAGCGGCGAAGCGAAGGCGAACATCCGGTACGCCTGGTGGCCGAAGAGCGTCACGCTCAGCTCGCCCGAGCCCAGCTTCCGCGTCAGCACCGCCGAGCCGCGCAGCGCCCGGCCCGCGAAGCGGTCGTACAGCCGCTGCGAGCGCATCTCGTCCTGCTCGTACGCCTCCGGCGTGAGCGCCCCCGGCAGGTCCGACTGCGCCTGGTAGTACTGGAGCTTCGTCGCGAGCGTCATCTCCTCGGAAGGACGCCACTCGACGTCACCGATGACGTTGGCCGCGCGGCTGTGCGAGTGAACGCGGAACGAGTCGCCCAGCAGCGCGTTGGCCTGAAGCTGCAGGCCGAGCTTCTCGGAGACCTGGCCTCCGGCCCGCACGTAGGCGTCACCCAGCGCCGTGGCCTTGGGCCCCACCAGCATTCCCAGCCGCCCCTCGACGAGCGTCCTCTTCGGAATGGACTTGGTGACGAGGTTGATGACCCCGCCCACGTTGTTGGGCCCGTAATGCACGGCGATGCCGCCGCGCGCCACGTCCACCGCCTCCAGCGTCTGCAACGTCACCGGGAACAGCGACAGGCCCGTCTGCCCGTAGGGCGCGGGGCTCACGGGGATGCCGTCCATCAGCACCAGCACCTGCTCGCTCCGCGCCGGCGACAGCCCGCGCATGCCGATGTTGGGCAGGAGCCCCGTGCCGCTCTCGTCCTGCACCCGCACTCCCGGCACCAGGCGCAGCGCATCGTCCAGCGCCCGCGCGCCCGACTCCGTCAGCGTCTTCTCGTCCAGCACCGTGCGCGCGCCGGGGTACGTCCGCACCTTGCGCTCCGTGGCCGGGCCCAGCCACGTCCCCGTCGCCGTCAACGGCGCCACCTTCAGCGCCTCCTCCTCACCCGAGGCCTTGGCGGGCTCGGCCGGGGCCTCCACCGCGGCCGGAGAAGCCTCCACTCCCGCCTCCGCCACCCGCGCCGGCTCCTCGGGCCTCGCCGCCTCCTCCGCCTGGACGAGAGACGGGACGGCGCACATCGCCAGGGCCACCAGGGCGCTCACGCCCCCACCACGGCGGCACGGAGGAACAGGGCTGATATCAACAATGCGAATCATTCTCATTTCAGGACCACGCAACTGCCCGAGCAGGCTGGAGAGGTTCATGGGTGAGGTTTCAGCGGGCCAGGAGCGCACTCACTCCAGGCGGTATTGGAAGGGGACGTCCACGTCGAAGCGCGAACCGAGCTCGGCGGGAGGCGGAGGAAAAGGCACGGACTCGCGCACGGTGTTCAGCGCGGCGTCGCACAGCACGGGGTGAGGACAGGCGCCCTGCACTCGGAGGCCGAGGAGCCGGCCGGAGTCATCGAGGGACACGCGCACCGTCACCTGTCCCTGGAGTCCCAGCTCCTCCGCCTCCGACGGATAGTGGAAGCGGGCGGCGATGCGGAGGCGGAAGAGCTCCTGGAGGTAGCGACCCAACAGGGCCTGCCTCTTCTCGCGGGGAAGCGGAGGTGGAGGGGGAGGAGGCAGCGTCGGAAGCCCGAGGCTCCCCAGGCCCGCACCCGCCACGCCTCCGAGCATGCCACTCCCACCGATCGCGCCCTCTCCTCCCGAGGCCACCGCCTCGCTCGCGGGCTCGGAAGCACCCTCCGGAGCCTCCTCGGGAGCATTCTCCGCCACCTCCGCCTCGGCCGGCTCGGGGGGAGCCACCGGGCTCGCCACGGGAGAGGGCACCGGACGTGGGAGGACGGGAGCGGGCCTCGACTTGCGCCGACGGACGGGGACCGGCTTGCTCGCGGGCTGCGCGCTCGGTGCGGACGAAGGCGCCGCCGCAGCCCGAAGCGTCATGAAGCGCACGGGCACGTCCAGCGCCGCGCCTCCATTCCCGGTCGACTCCAGCGGGTTGCTCGACGAGGACGTGCTCAGGCCAAGGCCCACCAGCGCCGCGGCGTGCAGCCCGAGCGCGAGCAGCGCCGCCCGCGTCCAGCCGGCACTTCCCTCGCTCCGAGGCCGGAGGACGGAACCGAACAGCGTACACGGCGCAACCTCCTCGGCCGGAGCGCGGCTTTCGCTCGCCCTCTCCTGCCTCTCCCACCGATGCATGGCTGCCTCTGTCATATGGGCTCCGCCAACCTCGACGGGACGGGTGCCACACCGCCCCAAGCGCATTTGAGAATCATTCTCAAATTCAATGGCTCATTCTTACTGGACGTGTAGCCAGCCCGTCAAGCTGGGGACCGGATCTGGTGCTGGCCCACGGACAGGATCACCCTCTGGGGAGGGCTCAGGCGCCTCCATCAAGAGAGGCGAGGCGTGGCGGGTAGGAGGTCGCCCCATCCTCCCGCCCGGCCAGGGCGGGTGGTTTCTCCCGGTCGAACCAGGAGTAGACGGTGGGCAGCACCAGCAGGGTGAGCAACGTGGAGCTGAGCAAGCCACCGATGACGACGGTGGCCAGGGGCTTCTGCACCTCCGCGCCAGCCCCCGTGGACAGGGCCATGGGAACGAAGCCCAGGCTGGCCACCAGCGCGGTGGTGAGCACGGGCCTCAGCCGGATGTGGGCCGCATCATGCGCCGCCTGGCCGGGGGGGAGCCCCTGCTCCCGCATCCCGCGGATCTGCCCCACCAGCACCAGTCCGTTGAGCACCGCCACGCCGAAGAGGGCGATGAAGCCCACCGCCGCGGAGATGGACAGCGGCATGCCTCGCACCCACAGCGCCAGTACGCCGCCCGTCACCGCGAAGGGGATGTTGAGGTAGATGAGCGCAGCGGGCCGCACCGCCCGGAAGGTGAGGAAGAGCATCAGGAAGATGAGGGCGAGGGTGAGCGGCACCACCACCCCCAGGCGACCGCTGGCCGCCTGGAGGTTCTCGAACTGCCCGCCCCAGTCCAGCCAGTAGCCCGGCGGCAGCTCCACCTCCCGGGAGATCGCCTCCTGGGCCTGCGTGACGAAGCCCTGGAGATCCCTCCCACGCACGTTCGCCTCGACGGTGAGGCGGCGCTGGAGGTTCTCCCGACTCACCTGCGCGGGGCCCTCGTCCACCTCGACTCGCGCCAGCTGCGACAGGAGAATGCGCTGCCCGGTGGGGCTGACCACCTGGATGCCACCCAACTGCTCCACGTTCCGCCGCGCGTCGGGTGCGAAGCGCACCTGCAGCGCGAAGCGCCGCTGCCCCTCCATCACCGTGCCCACCTGCCTGCCACCCAGCGCCTCCACCGCGTCCAGGACGTCCCTCGCGTTGATGCCGTAACGAGCGATGGCCTGGCGATCGATTCGAATGCGTGCCACGGGCAGGCCCGCCACCTGCTCGGCCTTCACGTCCGCGGCGCCTGGCACTCGCGCCAGCACCGCCGCCAGCCTGTCTCCGGTCCGCTCGAGGACATCGAGGTCCTCGCCGTACAGCTTGAGGGCCACGTCCGAGCGCACTCCGGCGATGAGCTCGCTCACCCTCAGCTCGATGGGCTGTGAGTAGGAGAAGAGGCTGCCGGGCACCTCCTTCCGCAGCGCTTCATCGAAGGCGGCGACGAGACCCTCGCGGCTGTCCGCCGTCGTCCAGCCCTCACGAGGCTTCAGCATCACGAAGATGTCGCTGATC
This sequence comes from Archangium sp., assembly GCA_003249315.1. GTDB lineage: Bacteria > Myxococcota > Myxococcia > Myxococcales > Myxococcaceae > QKJM01. The sequence goes on along the minus strand of QKJM01000177.1, from coordinate 12,669 downwards.
TCCACCCCCATGGGGTCGGTCGCGATCTCCGCGCGCCCCGTCTTGGACACCACCGTCTCCACCTCGGGGAAACGCTCGAGCACCCGCTCGATGAGCGCTGTCTGCCGTATCGACTCCTCCAGGGAGACGGAGGGCACCCGCCAGGCCTGGAGGGCGACGGCCCCCTCGTCCAGCCTGGGCATGAACTCCGCCCCGAGGAAGGGAACGAGCGCCAGGCTCGCGGCGAGCAAGCCCACGGCCGCGCCCACCACCGTCTTGCGGTGGGCCATGCACCAGCGCAAGGCCGGCTCGTACACCCGGCGCGCCCCGGTGACGATGACGCTCTCCTTCTCCGCCACCTTGCGCGGCAGGAAGACGGAGGCGAGTGCCGGAACCAGGGTGAACGAGAAGAGGAAGGCGGCCCCCAGGGCACACAGCACGGTGATCGCCATCGGCCTGAACATCTTTCCCTCGATGCCACCGAGCGTCAGGATGGGCAGGTAGACGAGCCCGATGATGAGCTCGCCAAAGGCCGCCGCGCCGCGAATCTCCACCGCCGAGCGGTAGACCACCTCGTCCCGCTCCTCACGGGTGAGCTCCCGACCCAGCCGGCGACTCTCCTCGGAGAGGTGGCGCACCGCGTTCTCGATGATGATGAGCGCACCATCCACGATGAGACCGAAGTCGATGGCCCCCAGGGACATGAGGTTGCCCGAGATGCCCAGCTCCCGCATGCCGATGAAGGCGGCGAGCATGCACAGGGGAATGATGCCAGCCACCAGCAGCCCGGCCCTCAGGTTGCGCAGCATCAGGAAGAGCACCACGATGACCAGGATGCCGCCCTCGCCGAGGTTCCTGGCCACCGTCTGGACGGTCTTCTCCACCAGGTCCGTGCGGTCATAGAAGGTGTCGAGGGTGACGCCCGGGGGAAGCGAGGGGCGGATCCGCTCCACGGCCTCCTTGAGGCGGTGGACGACGGCGCGGGAGTTCTCCCCGATGCGCATCATCACGATGCCCGTCACGGCCTCTCCCCTCCCGTCTCGGGTGACGGCCCCCTGCCGCACCATGGGCGCGAAGCGCACCTCGGCGATATCGCGCACGTAGACGGGCACGCCCTTGTCCGACGTGGCCACCACGATGTCGCCGATGTCCTCCAGCGTCTCCACCAGCCCCTCGCCGCGGACGAGAACCTGCTCCGGTCCTCGCGCGATATAGGCGCCTCCCGAATTGGCGTTGTTGCGCTCCAGGGCCTCGAACACCTGCTGGAGCGACAGCCCGTAGGCGGTGAGCCTCGCCGGCTCGAGCTGGACCTCGTAGGTCTTCAGCTCGCCTCCGAAGGAGTTGACCTCCACCACGCCCGGCACCATGCGCAGGCGGGGGATGATCTGCCAGTCGAGGAGTTCTCGCAGCTCCATGGGGCTCCTCCCCTCCCCTCGCACCTCGAACTGGTAGATTTCCCCCAGGCCCGTGGCCGTGGGCCCCATCTCCGGAGTGCCGTAGCCCTGGGGGATGGCCTCCTTCGCATCGGCCAGACGCTCGCTCACGAGTTGCCGGACGAAATAGACGTCCATGTCGTCATCGAAGACGACGGTGACGACGGAGAGGCCGAACTTGGAGACGGAGCGGGCTTCCTTCATCCCAGGCAGGCCGCTCATCGCCATCTCGACGGGGACGGTGATGAACTTCTCCACCTCCACGGGGCCCAGGCCCGGTGAGGAGGTGAGGAGCTGCACCTGCACGTTGGTGACGTCCGGCACGGCGTCGATGGGCAGCTTGCGCATGGCCTCGATGCCGAAGGCGATGAGGAGCGCCGTCAGCAGGAAGACGACGGCGCGGTTCTTGATGGAGAGCTGAATGAGCTTGTCGAACATGGCGTGCTCCCCGTGCCTAGTGTGAGTGCCCCTCGCCCATGCTCTCCTTGGAGAGTTCGGACTTGAGGACGAAGGCTCCCTGCGTGACGACCCGGACTCCGGGCTCCAGGCCCGAGAGGATCTCCACCTCCGTGGCGGAGCTGCTCCCCGTGTCCACCTCCACGGCCTCGAACCGGTTCTCTCCCCGCGGGACGAAGACGATCTGCCTCTCGCCCACCTTCTGGACCGCCTCCCGAGGCACGACGAGGCGCTGCGCCTCGACGCCTGCGTCCGCATTGGCGCCCGTGAGGATTTCGGCGGTGGCGAACATGCCGGGCTTGAGGACCCCATCCTCGTTGGGCAGGACGACCCTCACCTGTGTGGTGCGCGTCTTCTCATCGACGAGATCGCCCACGTACCGCACCTGTCCCTGGAAGCGTCTGCCGGGATAGGCCTGGACGGTGAGGACCACCGGCTGGCCGGACTGAACGGTCGCGAGCTGCGTCTCGGCAACGTCCAGGAGCGCCCACAGCGTGGACAGGTCTCCCACGGTGAAGAGCGGGGTGGTGTCCGCCACGGCCTGCCCCACGGTGCCGAATATCTCCACCACGGTGCCATCGAGCGGGCTGCGCGCGGGAAAGTGGCTGCCGTAGTGTTCATCCGCCTTCAGCGCGCGGATTTCCGGGTCGGTGAGGCCCATGATGTGCAGCCGGGACTCGGCGGCGTTGCGCTCTGTCTGGGCGGAGGTGAAGGCGCTCTCGGCCCGGCGCATCTCCCGCTCGCTGGTGATGCTCTTGGCGAGCAGTTCCTTCTCTCGGCGAAAGTCCTCGGCGGCCACCTGGGCCTTCATCACAGCCGAGAGGTAGTCGGCGCGGGCCTGCCCCAGCTCCGAGCTCTCCAACTGGCCGAGCACCTGTCCCTTCTTCACGCGCTCGCCCAGATCCACCGCGACGCCGGCGAGCCTCCCGGGGACGCGGGCCGCCACCTGGGCCACGCCTCCTCGGGGAAAGACCAGGCGCGCCGGGACGGTGAGCCCCACGGCCAGCGACTTGCGCCGGGCCTCGCTCGTCTGGAAGCGCGCGTTGCGCACCCCCTCCGGTGTCAGCGTGATGATCTCCGCGTGCCCCTCGCCCTCCTCCGCCTCCGGCCTTGCCGCGACCTGCCCCGCCGTCCCTGACTCCTCCCTGCACCCGACGAGGCCGAGCGCCACCAGCAGGAACGCCAACAAAATCCACTCTCTCATTCGATGCTCCCCATGACTCGCTTCCATGGCGCCCGAGCCCCATTGAGTTCCTCGAGCGCCTCGATGTCGTCACGCCGCGCCTCGAGCGTCTCCCGCCGGATGGCGAGCAGTTCGAGGAGGTCCCTGTTTCGGTTGAAGGTGATTCCGAGACGAAAGACAGGCGGGCGAAGCCATGGACGGATCGGTGCCATGAGCATCCCGAGGGGCAGCTCAGCGCCCCACCGGATGCACCCGGGTACGAACGGTCACACCACGGCGCATGTGGACGCGAGCCCGCGGCCCGGACCTGATGGCCCGAGCGGAGGCTGGAACACCGCGCACGTATGAGCGAACACCCGCCTCAGGCGGGTATGGGAGGACGTAGCATGCGCCGGAGCACTCCTTGCGCTACCGGCTCCTCGGGGCCGAGGAGGGATTCACCAGGCTCCCCGAGGCTCAACACCGGAGTCAGGTCCGGAGGAAGCAGCACCGGCTGGCTCGCACAGCAGCCGCAGTGATGATCGGTGGGGCCGCACCCGTGCTCCTTGCCCTTGGAGCCCAGGTCCGTCTCACCTGGCTCGAGATGCGCCACATGGCCGGTGGCCGCGTAATGCACCGCCAGCTCGACGGTCTCCCCGAGCGCGGGGACCAATCCGCAGATGAGGGCGATGAGGAGCAGAAGGCGCGGCACGGCACCATTTGTATCCACCGCCGCGGCCCGGGACAACCCCGAGCCGTCAACGGACTGCATGACTGTCGGCAGGGGGTTGACCGTGGTCTCATACCCCACCAACAGCAGCAGCAGGAAAACCATGGAGCTGATCAGCTCTTGCGCAGCCAGAGCGAGCGAGGCCCCCGCAGGAAGAACGAGCCTCCGTAGTCGATGCGCTCGGGCTGGCGGGACGCGAAGCCCAGGCGAGGGGCGTGCGCCATCAACTCCTGGAGCGCCACCGGGGCCTCCAGGCGCGACAGCGGAGCCCCCAGACAGAAGTGGATGCCATGACCGAACGAGAGCAGACCCGTGGTGTCACGGTGTGGGTCGAAGCGCTCCGGGTTGGGGAACTTGCGCGGATCTCGATTGGCCGACGCCATCAGCACCATCACCGTCGACTCCGCGGGAATCCTCCCTCCGCCCAGCTCCACCTCCTGCGTGGCCCGGCGCATCAGCCCCAGCACGGGTGAGTCGTAGCGCAGCGTCTCCTCGGTCACGGCGGCGCAGGCCGCGCGCGAGGGATCGCGCCGAAGCTCCTCGTACTGCTCCGGATGCCGGATGAGGGCGAGCAACGCGTTGCCAAGCAGGTTGGTGGTGGTCTCGTTGCCGGCGATCAACAACAGGACGGCGAAGGAGTTCACCTCCTTGGGACTCAGTGCCTCCGCGCCCTCGCCCCCCTGCACGAGCAGGGAGATGAGGTCGCCCTGGGGCTCGCGGCGGCGCTTCTCGGCGATCTCCGTCATGTAGGCGAGCATCTCCCGACCGTTCCGGACGGCCTCCTCCGACATCTTCCCGGTCCGTATGGACTCGGAGCTGGAGGAGATGAGCGAGTCGCTCCAGCGCTTGAAGTCGCGGCGTCGCGAGACCTCGATGCCGAGCATCTCCGAGATGATCGTGACGGGCAGGGGCGAGGCCAGTCCGTCCATGAATTCGAGCTCGTCCTGGGCGAGCATCTCCGCGACGAGCTGCTGTGACAGCTCGCGCACGCGGGGCTCCAGCTCGGCGATGCGCTTGGGAATGAAGGCGCGGCTCACCAGGCTCCGCAGCCGCGTGTGGATGGGCGGATCCGAGTTGACGAGGCTGGACACCGAGCCGAGCTCATCGATCGAGGATCGCTCCTCGCGCAGCTTGCCAGCGACGCGGATATCGACGGACGAGAACAGAGCCGGGTTCTTCAGGACATACGCCACGTCCTCATAGCGGCTGAGGACGTGGACCTGGAGGCTCTTCGTCCAGAAGAGGGGCGCCTTCTCGCGCAGCTCGGCGAAGTAGGGATAGGGGTCGTTGATGACCTCTGGGTTGAAGAAGTCGAAGTGGTCCAACAGGCTCATGGGGCTGCTCCTTGGGTTGGGAACGACAGCGGTGGGGTCAGCCGGGACGAGGGGCGGCGCCATCCAGGAAGCACCGCAAGAGCGGCGCGATGACCTCGTCGGCGGGTGTGGACTGCTTCGCGATGAGCTGACGCAGGACGAGGCCCTGCATCATGTCCAGCAACATCGCGGGGTAGTGGCTGGCGTCCTCGGATCTCAAGGCGCCATCCTTCACGCCCTGCTTGCCGAGGTGCTCGAGGCGAAGGGAGACCTCGCGCCTTATCTCCAGGTGGCGGTCCAGATCCCCTTCCCGGGAGGCGCCGCGCCGCAGCGAATCCTCGAACAGGAGGGAGAGCAACCGGAAGTGCGTCCGCGAGTGCTCCAGGACGCAGCAGAGGAACCCGTGCAGCCGCGCGCGGTAGGGCAACTGCTGGCTGCGCTCCAGCTCCTCGTCGAGCAGGGCCAGCAGCTCGCGTCCGCGCACATCGCGCAGGGTCTCCAGGAGCTGCTGCCGGTCCTCGAAGTAGTTGTAGAGCGTCCCGACCGAGACTCCGACACGCGCGGCGATGTCGTCCATGCGCGCGGCGTGCAGGCCCTGCTCGGCCAACACCTGCTCCGCCGCATCGAGGATGGCGACCCGGGCCTCCTCCTTCATCCTCATCCGTAGCGACTGAGATCTGCCTCGCGATGTTGAGCGCTGGTTCATTCTGGTGAACCAGAGTACAAAATCGAGATTAACATGTTCAAATGGAATGAGCCGTACAGGAGCGAAGCCCGCTCAGTCCACCCGGGGCCCCGCGGCCCGCACGTCTTCTGGAACCGAGCTGGCGAAGGCGGTGAAGTTGTCGGCGAACATGCCCGCGAGCTTCCGGGCCTGTGCATCGTAGGCGGCCTTGTCCGCCCAGGTTCCTCGTGGCTCGAGAATCCCGGCAGGCACGTCCGGACACGAGGCGGGTACGGCGACACCGAAGATGGGATGAGGCGTCATCGCCACTCCGTCCAGGGCGCCCCCAAGCGCGGCATGCACCATCGCGCGGGTATGGGCAATCTTCACCCGATGGCCCACACCATAGGGGCCGCCACTCCATCCGGTGTTGACCAACCACACGCTCACGCGATGCCGGGCGATCTTCTCCCTCAGGAGCCCCGCGTAGACCTCCGGAGCGAGGGTCATGAAGGGCGCACCGAAGCAGGGGCTGAAGGTGGCGCGGGGCTCGGCCACGCCCTGCTCGGTCCCCGCGACCTTCGCGGTGTAACCGGAGAGGAAGTGGTACATGGCCTGCTCGGGTGTCAGCCTGGACAGCGGAGGCAGCACGCCGAATGCATCCGCCGTGAGCATGAGGATGGTGGAGGGATGCCCTCCCATCTCATCTCCCCGGGCGTTGGGGATGTGGCTGATCGGATACGCGGCGCGGGTGTTCTCGGTGAGCGAGTCGTCATTCAGGTCGAGGCGACCCGTGGCACTGTCGAAGCCGACATTCTCGAGGAGCGTGCCGAAGCGCCGTGTCGTCCCGTGGATTTCAGGCTCGGCGGTGGCGGAGATCCGAATCACCTTCGCGTAACAACCGCCCTCGAAGTTGAACACGCCCCGATCACTCCAACCGAGCTCGTCGTCTCCAATGAGAGCCCGGTGGGGATCCGCCGAGAGGGCCGTCTTGCCCGTCCCCGAGAGGCCGAAGAAGACGGCCACGTCTCCCTTCGGCCCGACGTTGGCCGAAGCATGCACCGAGAGCACATGCTGCTGTGGCAGCAAGTAGTTGAGCACGGAGAAGATGGACTTCTTCATCTCGCCCGCGTACTGGGTGCCGCCGATCAGCACCAGCTTCAGGCCCAGGTGCAGGACGATGAAGACCTCGGAGCGGGTACCGTCCACCTCCGGATCGGCGTGGAAGTGAGGCGCGTGCAGGAGGGTGTACTCGGGGACATGGGCGGCCAGCTCCTCGGGCCTCGCCCGGATGAACATGTTGCGCGCGAACAGTCCGTGCCACGCCGTCTCGGTGATGACCCGGATGGGCCTGCGGTACTGAGGATCCGCGCCGACGAAACAGTCCTGGATGAAGAGGTCCTTCCCCTGGAGGTAGGCAAGCAACCGGCGGTAGAGGATGGAGAACCGCTCCGGCTCCAGGGGCTGGTTGATCTCGCCCCACCACACCTTGTCGGCGCTGGAGGACTCGCGAACGATGAACTTGTCCTTGGGGGAGCGGCCGGTGTGGTGCCCGGTACGCACCACGAGCGGCCCGAGGTGAGCCAGGTGGCCTTCTCTCCGCCGGATGGCCTCCTCGTACAGCAGCGGCGTGGGGAGGTTCCAGTACGCAGCCTGGTAGCCCCGGATGCCCTGTTGTTCGAGACTGTAATGGCTGTGAGCGACCCCCTCCGTGCGCATTGGTGCCCCCTTTCGAAGCAGAGTGCATCCCAAGCGAGGGAGGAGACATTGCCTCGGAGTCCCGAGCACTGTTGCCCCGCGGATGGGGCGAGGTGGAAGGGCGGAGGAAAAGAGAAGGGGCTGGAACCCCGGGAAGAACTCCCCAAGGACTCCAGCCCCTTACAGATGCACGCCAGGCGGGACTCGAACCCACGACCCTCGGCTTAGAAGGCCGATGCTCTATCCAGCTGAGCTACTGGCGCCCATTTCGCGGCGGTACTTCCTATCGGGGCGAGAGGATTCGAACCTCCGACCCCCTGCGCCCAAGGCAGGTGCGCTACCAGACTGCGCTACGCCCCGATAAAGGCCGGCATTGTTGAACCATCTGGAACGGACGCGCAAGTCCAACATGCCTGACGGTTGCTCACCCCTCGACAGGCCGGGCTCCCAGCAGAGCCAGCAGGTGGGGCTTCATCTTCCGGAAGGCCTCACCCCGGTGGGAGATGGCGGCCTTCTCCTCCGGCGTCAGCTCCGCCATGGTCCGGCCCGCCAGATGGGGGAGGACAAAGGTCGGATCGTACCCGAAGCCGTGCGTCCCCCGAGGCGAGTGACCGATGCGTCCCTCGCAGCGGCCCACCTCCACGTGGGAGAGGCCGCCCGGAAGGGCCAGGCAGAGAGCACACCGGAAGGAGGCCGTACGCTGCTCCTCCGGGACATCCTTCAGCTCGGAGAGGAGCTTCTCGTAGCGCGCGCGATCATCCCCCTCGGCGTAGCGTGCCGACAGCACGCCGGGGCGGCCTCCGAGAGCGTCCACGCACAGCCCCGAATCGTCCGCCAGCGCCGGCAGGCCGGTGGCCTCGGCGTAGCCTCGGGCCTTCTTCTCGGCATTCTCCTCGAAGGTGGCCCCGTCCTCCACGGGCTCGGGCACGGAGGGCAGCTCCTTCAGGGAGAGCACCTCCACGGCGTCTCCCACCAGGCCGCGCAGCTCGCGCAGCTTGCCCGCGTTGGTGGTGGCGAAGAGCAGGCGCGGCTTCATGGGTTCACCCTTCGAGTGCCTTCTGCTGCGCGGCGGTGAGCTGCTGGATGGCGGCCAGGCCCCCGTCCAGCATGGCGTCGAGCGTCTTGCGATCGAACATCTTGTGCTCGGCGGTGCCCTGCACCTCGACGATGCGGCCGTCGCTGGTGGCCACCAGGTTGAGGTCCACGTCGGCGCTAGAGTCCTCCTCGTAGTCCAGGTCCACGCGCACCTCGCCATTCACCACGCCCACGGACACGGCGGCGATCGGCGTGAGCACGGGGAGGCGAGACAGCACGCCATTGGCGTGGAGCTTGCGCAGGCCCAGGGCCAGGGCCACGTAGGCGCCGGTGATGGAGGCGGTACGGGTGCCGCCGTCCGCCTGGAGGACGTCGCAATCCAGGGTGAGGGTGCGAGGGCCGAGGGTGTTGAGCGCCAGCGCGGCGCGCATGGAGCGGCCGATGAGGCGCTGAATCTCCATGGTGCGCCCGGTCTGCTTGCCCTTGGCGGCCTCGCGCTGGGTGCGGGAGTGGGTGGAGCGCGGCAGCATGCCGTACTCGGCCGTCACCCAACCCGAGCCCTTGCCCAGGAGGTGCGGAGGCACGCGCTCCTCCACCGAGCAGGTGACGAGCACGCGGGTGTGGCCGAACTCCACCAGGGTGGAGCCCTCGGCATAACGGGAGGCGCCGGGGGAGAGGGTGACGGGGCGAAGATCCAACGCCCCACGGTTGAAGGACCGCACGTGAGGAGACTCCTCGGGAAGGGGGGTAAGAGGCCGCCTCTCTATCAGAGCCGGGGCCCGCTGTCCGAGCGGAGTGAGACCCGACACTCAGGGAGTGACGACTTCCACCGAGGGCCGGTCCGCCTCGCGCTTGCGGATGTCGGCCAGGAAGGCCTTCACGCCCTCGGCGATGGCGGTGGCCAGCTTCTCCTGGTAGGCGGCGCGGCCCAGGCGGGGACCCTCGGAGGGGTGGGTGAGGTAGCCCAGCTCGACGAGCACGGCGGGAGCCTCCACCCCGTTGAGGACATAGAAGGGCGCCTGCAGCACGCCGCGATCCGAGCCCTTCGTGCGGGAGATGAGCCGCGGGTGGATGGCATAGGCCAGGCGCGAGGAGTCCTGATGGGCCTCGCTCCTCGCCAGGTCCTCGAGGATGAAGGCCAGCGTGGAATCCCCACGCGCCTTGCGAGCCACCGGAGCCTCGGAGTTCTCTCGGGCCGCCGCGGCGCGAGCGGTGGCGTTGGAGGCCGCGGCGGAGAGGAAGTACGTCTCGAGACCATGGACGCGCGCGCGCGTGCGCCGGGTGGGCATGGCGTTGCAGTGGAGGGAGATGAAGAGGTCCGGCCGCTGCTCGTTGGAGAAGGCCACCCGCGCGGAGAGAGTGAGGAAGTGGTCGTCATCGCGGGTGAGGAGCACCTGGGCTCCGAGCTGCTTCTCCAGGAGCGAGCGCAGCCGGCGAGCCACCTGGAGCGCCACATCCTTCTCCTGCAGCCCGCCAGAGCTCGTGGCCCCCTCCTGGGGGCCTCCATGGCCGGGGTCCAGGACGATGCGCGGAGGGCGCTCGGCCGCGAGAGCCGACAGGGGTAGAACCAGCAGGGCCAGGACACCGGCGAGAGCAGCGAGACGCAGCATCAGCTCTACTCTACCCGATGACCTCGATCCCGGGCCGGCCCTCCCCCACCTCGCCGATGAGGGCCACGTCCACCCCGGCCTTCTCCAGCGCGCGGAAGGCCTTGGCCACGTCCTTCGCCGGCACCGAGGCCAGCAGTCCTCCGTTGGTCTGCGCATCGGCCAGCACCCACTGGATGTCCTCCGGCAGTCCCTCGGGGAAGCGCACCTTCCTGGCCACGTGCTCCAGGTTGGACTTCGTCCCGCCAGGCACCACGCCCTCGGCGGCCAGCGCCGGCACCTCGGCGAGGATGGGGATGCGCTCCAGGTCCAGGTACGCCCGCGCCTTCGCCCCCGTCATCATCTCCAGCAGGTGCCCCAGCAGCCCGTAGCCCGTCACGTCCGTGAGGGCGTTCACCTTGAACTTCCCCGAGGCGAACACCTCTCCCGCCGGCTTGTTGAGCGCGCTCATCACCGCCACCACGCGCTTCGTCAGCTCCTTCGAGGCCTTGCCGCGCTTGATCGCCGTGGTGGCGATGCCCGAGCCCAGCGGCTTCGTCAGCAGCAGCACGTCTCCCGGCTTCGCCCCCGCGTTCGTCAGCACCTTCTTCGGGTGGACCGAGCCCGTGACGGCCAGGCCGTACTTCGGCTCCGGATCCTGCACCGAGTGCCCGCCGAGAATGGGGATGCCCGCCTCGTCCGCCTTGGACTGGCCGCCCGCCAGTATCTTCGACAGCACCTTGAGCGGCTGATCCTTCGGGAAGGCCACCATGTTGAGCGCGTACAACGGCTTCGCTCCCATGGCGTAGATGTCCGACAGCGCGTTCGCCGCGGCGATCGCCCCGAACTGGAAGGGGTCGTCCACCACCGGCGGGAAGAAATCCAGCGTGCTCACCAGCGCCATCCCCGGCGCCACGCGATACACGGCTGCGTCATCGTTGGTGTTGAAGCCCACCAGCGTCCTCGTGTCCTTCTCGGTCTTCAGTTGGCGCAGGACCTGCGCCAGGTCCGCGGCCCGGATCTTGGCCGCTCAACCCGCACAACTCGCCAGCTCGGTGAGCGGGCGAGGCTTCTGCTTCTCGGACATGGGAACCTCGATACCCTCACTCCGACCCTCTCCCGGCGGGAGAGGGAGGAGTGGTTCAGAGCGCACGCACGTAGTCGCGCTTGATGAGCTGGAGCACCGCCTCCGCGGCCACCACGTCATCCTGCTCGGAGTGGTTCAACACCCCGGCCAGGGAGCCGTAGTTGTGTACGAGCTGCAGCATGTCCAGCAGCTCCGGAGCCAGCTCACGCAGCGGCGCCATCAAGGGCGTGGCCAACGCGAGCTGCGCGCTCAGCGGCGGCAGCTCCTGTTGGATCCGCTTGTACTCGTCGAGCTGGCGCAGCGCATCCATCAGCAGCGCCTCGGTGGACGAGTCCAGCTCCACCATGAACTCCTGCGGATCCGCCGGCCTCAGCTCGAAGTCACCCTCTTCCCAGGTGATGATCCGGTTGAAGCTCTTCTGCGGCCCCAGGTTGTGGTTCTCGTCGATGACGGCGTAGTAGACGCGGCCCTGGCGCAGGTAGATCCGCCCCTCCTGGTGGTTGCTCACCACCAGCACGCCGTTCTTCTTCGACGTGTAGAAGAGCTGCAGCAGATCCGGTAGCGGGATCTCCTCGATCTTCCCCGTCATGGACGAGGCCTTCGTCGAGGTGCGCGCCGCCTGGGCCGCCGCCGCTTCCTCCAGCTTCTGCTTGGCCACGGACTCGTCCACCTCGCCCGCGCCCAGGCCCTGGTGGATGAGCTTCAGGATGGAGGTCCCGATGAGGATCCGGTCCCCCTCCTTCAGCGCCGCCTGCTTCACCTTCTCGCCGTTGACGAAGGTGCCATTCGTCGAGCCCAGATCCTCGATGGATATCTGCCCGACGGAGTTGACCCGGATCCTCGCGTGCTTACGCGAGACCATGTCCTCCACGAGCACCATGTCCAGCTCGCTGGAACGGCCGATGACGATCTGCTTGTCGGCCTTCAGCGGGAACTCGCCGCCCTGGTACTTGCCGGAAATGAACTTGAGCGCGTACGACTTGACCGGCGATCCGCTCGAAGTGCTCACGATGCTGCAACCTCGATCATGGGTTTTTCCATGGCCCTCAGCCTTCCTGGAACCCGCCCCTCGCCGACCGCGCCCCACTGGGACCTGCGATAGCCTACATGAGACGGGACGAAAACAAGAATTCCTCCCCGCGACGAAGCAATGAAAGCTGACGTTGGCCTCGCTCGTCCACTGGACGTTCGGGGAGATCTCCCTCCAGGCGCCACTGCTCGGTGACCGAGGCCTCGTCCCGCTCCAGCCGCAGATACCAGGCCCGGACCCGATAGCGGCGCCTCTGGAACGCCAGCATCCTCTCCAGCTCCCGCTGCCCGCCCTCGTCGGCCTCGCCCGCGGACTCCCGCTCCCTCAGAGCGCTCAGGGCCGCGACATCCCCCGCCTCCAACGCCCGCCGCCGGGCCTCCAACACCGACACCGCCGCCACCAGCCGGGGCGCCGCACTCCGCTCCGGCACCCACTTCCCCTCCTTCCGCACGAAGGGCACCCGCTCCACTCCCAGTGAGCTGATCTCGGCAGAACC
>QKJM01000417.1 GCA_003249315.1 Archangium sp. | reverse complement strand
GTCCACGATGCGCCAGGTTGGTCGCAGCTTTCGGCCCAGCATCTGGAGAAGAACCTGCGTACCTCCTATGCGGGTCAGCGGGAGGAGTTGGAGTCGGTCAACCTGAGCATCCACCTGGGCCCCACCCAAGGCAAGCCCAGCGCAGCCGTAGCTCCAGAAGCTGCTCGTGTACGCCTGTGGGCTGCGGACCGAAGCGCCCTGGTTCAGTTCGGAAGCCAGATGGCGGCCATGAACGTGCTCTCGGAATACTCCGGATACGAGGAACAGTCTCTCCGTGTGGAGTCCTTCTTCGAGGCCTACCTGAAGGCCAGCCAGCCTACCGCGTTGGCCTGGGTGGGCCAGCGCTACGTGAACAAAATCGTCCTCCCAGCAGGTGCCGCTGAGGCCAGTACCTATTTTCTGCTCTACCCTCGGCTGCCCGCGAGCACCCCACATCGGCCGTTCTCGCTCCAAGTGGTCTCGGATGAATTCGAGGGAGGGGTGGTGGTCATGAGCCTGACGTTCCAGGGACAAAGCGCCGAGCGGCCAGTATACTTCCTGGACATCTACGCCCGCTCGACCAAGGAGGTGGCTCCACACACTGAGGACATCATGCGCTGGCAATCCGCTGCGCATGAGGCCGTACGGCATTCCTTCGCCATGGCCCTGACCGATGAGTGCCGTCGATTGTTCGAGGAGGTTCAGTGATGCTGCTCCCTGCCTACACGACCAGCGTTCTTACTCACTACGACATCACGCCTCCCGCCATCGTGCGTACGTGGGAGCGTCCCGCCTGGGTATCCTCGGTGCTCCTGCCGCAAGAGGAGGCATGGGGCTCGCCGAGTCCCGCGGACGTGCGGCAGCTCATCCACGAGGGCATGACGACCGTGGGCACCCTGGCCATCCTTCCTGTGGATCCGGAAGCGGATCGGCTCATGGCGGAGTGGATCGCCGAACAGCCAGCTCCCGCACCTCGCAAGGCTCTTTCTCGCAAACGGAAGTAGCCGCTTCATGGGAGAGCGTTGGCCGCCCGTCTACGACGCGGACGAGTTGCAGCGTGTCATCCGGGAACTCAGTTCCCGTCAGGGCCTCGCCAAGCATCTGTACGCCCCGCCGGTGCCCTCTTCCGCCTCATCCTTCTTTCAGGGGGACGTCGTCGCCATGGAGGTGGGCCTTCCTCTCCTCGACGAGAGCGCGGAGCCCGTGGTGGAAGAGGGCGTCGGGTACTGGATGGTGCTCGGAAACAGTTGCGACCTGGCACGCACGCAGCGGGAAGCTCCCTTCACTCAACTGCTTCCCATCCGACAGTTGAGCCAGGGCAGCACGCCGGAACGTCTCGCCGCCCTGACGGGATATCGGGTCTCCCGGCAGTTCCATCTGCCGGACTGGGAGGGGATGGACCGGCTGTTCTACGCGGACTACCTCAGCCCTGTAACCATCGACCGCCGGGGTCTGGCAGCCAGGGCTCGCCTCGTCGCCCGAATGTCCCACCTGGGTTGGATGCTGTTGCATGCATGCACGGTACGGTTCCTCTGCCGTGACGACGGTCGCTTCGACTGAGTGCCTCACCCGGCCACCGCTCTCCCCCTCGCGAGCAGCCCGGCCCTCCAGGCGGGCGCCACTTGTTGCCGCCGGGCCGCGTCTCCACCCTGGAAGGTTGAGGCCAACCCAACCAGGGAGGAAGCCGATGGCAGCGCAGAAGAACTGGGGCAACTGCAAGGGGTGCCGCTACTTCTCCAGTAGCAACTCCAACCCGAGCGACACCGACGTCGCCAAGTGCAAGCAGTCGGAGCTACAGGAGTTCGACCTGAGCGTCTCCGGTGCCAGCGGGTGCAACGCCTTCGAGGCCCGGGCTGGCGTGGCCGGAGGTGTCTACCAGGAGCCCGCCCCCGGCATGCACTAGCCGACGGGAGTCACACCCCAGGGGCGCAGTGTGTACCCGGGTACACTCCGGCCCACACCTGCCCCCTCGAAATCCCCGCCTGCCCCAGGCCCATGGGGTACACCCCGGAAGCATGTTCCATCCCAAGGGCCCGAGCTTCCTGGAGCTGACGCGGCAGTGCCTCTCCTCGGTGGAGGAGGGCTACGACCTGCTGGCGCCCCGCTTCGAGTACACGCCCTTCCGCACCCCGGACAGGCTGCTGGCGCCGGCGCTGGCGCAAGTGGGGCCTCCGGGCAGCGTGGAGAACGCGCTGGATGTGTGCTGTGGCACCGGCGCCGCCCTGCGCTTCCTCCGCCCCCTGTGCCGACAGCGGGTGGTGGGATTGGACCTCAGCCAGGGGATGCTCGACGAGGCGCGCCGGCGACTCGCGGACGCGCCCGGCCAGGCCACGGTGGAGCTGGTGCGCGGGGATGCGCTCACCCTGCCCTGGGAGCAGACGTTCGACCTGGTGACGAGCTTCGGAGCCTTCGGCCACATCCTCGAGGAGGACGAGCCGCGCCTGGTGGCCCAGGCGTACCGCGCGCTGCGCCCCGGCGGACGCTTCCTCTTCATCACCGCCCGCCCTCCCTCGCCCCTTCGCCCTGGCTACTGGCTGGCGCGCGCCTTCAACGCCGCCATGCGCGTGCGCAACGCCGTCTGGCAGCCCCCCTTCGTCATGTACTACCTCACCTTCCTCCTGCCCCGCGCCCGCACCCTCCTCCAGGCCCAGGGCTTCTCCGTCGAGGTGCGCGACGACGTCCTCCCCGAGCCCTTCTCCCACCACGGCTACTGCGTCGTCCTCGCCACCCGACTCCAGGAGTCATCAGCAGGTGCAGGGCTCCCTGGATTGTCGTAGCATAATGGGTAGTCCTGCTTCTGGAGCGGGGCCGGCGAGCATGGGCATCGGGAGAGACGCATGAGCTCCACCACTCTGGCGAGCGCATCCCCCAGACAGAGTCGGAGGACATACCGGGTCTTCGCCGCGGCCATCGTCCTGATGTACGGGCTGGACGTGCTGGTCCTGGGCGAGGCGAGCCTGCCGCCACTCGTGGTGCGCGGAGTCTGGGCAGTGCTGCTGCTAACGCTCGAGGAGCTGATGTCCCTGTCCGATCGCAAGACGTGGCGTCCGGTGCTGGCACCGCTGCACGGCGTGGTGACCAGCCTCCTGTTCCTGGGGGTCGTCCAGACCACCGGAGGCGACGCCAGTCCGTACTTCCACCTGGTGCCCACCCTGCCGCTGCTGATGGCGCTCATCTTCCCGCAGAGCCCGACCCCGGCCATCATCACCGGAGTGGTCAGCGCGCTGGGGGTGATGGTGATGGTGATGGTGGGCCACCAGCCCGCCGGGCATGCGGTGGCGTGGGCCCTCATGGTGGGGGCGGCGACCTTCTTCGGAGTCTACGGCTCGGAGCAGTTCCGCAAGGCGCAGGCGGCCGAGCACGAGGCGCGGCTGGAGCGGGAGCGGCGCGAGTCGCTGGAGAAGCTGGCCCGGAGCGAGCGCCACCGGACGCAGTCGGAGAAGCTGGCCACGGTGGGGCGGCTGGCGGCGAGCGTGGCCCATGAAATCAACAACCCCCTGGCCTTCGTGCGCTCCAACGTGGAGTTCCTCCAGCGCGAGGTGGCCGCGTGGCAGGGCTCGGAGGACTCCCGGAAGGAGGCGACCGAGGTCCTCGATGAGACACGCGCGGGGCTGGAGCGCATCCATCAGATCGTCGCGGACCTGAGGGGCTTCTCGCGGATAGACACCGCGGAGGACTCCGAGTGCGTGCTGGCGGACGTGGTGACGGACGCGGCGCGGCTGGCCTCGCTGCGGCTCAAGCACGTGGCCCGGCTGCGGGTGGACGTGCCACGAGAGCTGCCACCGGTGCATGCCACGCAGCAGCGACTGGCGCAGGTGATCCTCAACCTGCTGGTGAACGCGGGAGACGCGCTCGAGGAGGCGAAGGTGCAGGGGGGCGAGGTGTGGGTGCGAGGCAGCGTGGAGGGGGACGAGGTGGTGCTGCGGGTGGAGGACAACGGCCCGGGCTTCCCTCCCGCGGTGCTCACCCGCCTCTTCGAGGCCTTCTTCACCACCAAGGGACCGGAGAAGGGCACCGGGCTGGGGCTGGCCATCTCCCGCGAGCTGGTGGAGCGCTTCGGCGGCACGCTCACCGCGGAGAACCGCGCCGAGGGCGGCGCCCGGCTGCTCCTCCGACTGCCCGCCCACATTCCGAGCCAGGAGGCTCCCGACACCGGGCCGCTCCTGTTCTTCCCCGACCACGAAGGCCCTCAACGGGAAGAAGGTGCGTGATAAGCGGATTGCCTCGAAACAGAGGAGGCATCGCCCCGCATGAAAGCACACATCGCCGCGGCCATCCTCGCGCTCAGCGCTCCGGCCCTCGCCTCCCAGCAGGAGGGGCAGGTGGAGCGGACGCACCGCGAGACGCCGGCCATTCCCCATGAGAAGTACACCCTGCCCAACGGGCTGGAGGTCATCCTCGCGAGGGACTCGAAGCTGCCGGTGGTGGCGGTCAACGTCTGGTACCACGTGGGCGCCCTGCACGAGCAACCGGGCCGAACCGGCTTCGCGCACCTCTTCGAGCACATGATGTTCCAGGGCTCCAAGCACGTGCCGGACGACGTACACATCTCCCTGCTGGAGCAGTTCGGGGCGACGGACCTCAACGGGACGACGAACTTCGACCGCACCAACTACTTCGAGACGGTGCCCGCCCATCACCTGGAGACGGCGCTCTGGCTGGAGAGCGACCGGATGGGCTTCCTCCTGGATGCGCTGGACGAGCCGAAGCTGCGCACCCAGAAGGAGGTGGTGAAGAACGAGCGCCGCCAGGGGGTGGAGACGCGGCCGTACGGGCTGGCCTCGGAGAAGCTGTGGCAGGCCCTCTTCCCGGCGCCGCACCCCTACCATGGGAAGGTGATTGGCTCCATGGAGGACCTGGAGGCGGCGACGCTGGAGGAGGTACAGGCCTTCTTCCGCAAGTGGTACGCGCCCTCCAACGCCACGCTGGTGGTGGTGGGGGACTTCGAGCCCGAGCGGACCCGGGCCCTCATCGAGAAGTACTTCGGCACGCTGCCCGGTGCGCCGAAGCCGGAGAAGCCCCGGGTGGAGCCGGTGGTGCTGAAGGAGGAGCGGGTGCTCCGCCACGAGGAGAAGGTGGGCACGGTGCCGGTGGTGATGATGGGCTGGCACAGCCCGGCGTACTTCGCCGAGGGAGACGCCACCGCGGACGTGCTGGCGAACGCGCTGGGCATGGGCAAGGCGAGCCGGCTGTACCAGCGGCTGGTGCTGGACACGGGGCTGGCGCAGAGCGTGAGCGCGCACCAGCAGAGCATGGGGGCGCAGTCCGTCTTCACGATTCAAGCGGTGGCGCGGCCGGGCGTCTCCAGCGACGCGCTGAAGCAGGAGATGGACGCCATGCTGCGCGAGGTGCGCGAGCAGGGGATTACCCGAG
>QKJM01000692.1 GCA_003249315.1 Archangium sp. | reverse complement strand
GAGCTGGTGACTCACCAGCTCGCGGCTCTCCCCGGCCTGCTCGAAGCGCACCACGCGGCGGCGCAGAATCTCCAGCCGCTTCTCCTTCACGTCCTTCAGCCGGGGACTCTCCTCCCGCGCCACCTCCGCCTCCAGCGAGCGCAGCTCCTTCTCCAACTGCTGCCGGTCCGCCGAGTTGAGGTACGTGCGGTACTGGTTGAGCGTGGAGATGAGCCGCAGGAAGGAGGTGAGCAGCGCGTCCAGCTTGGGCTCGCTGCTGGCCGACAGCACCCGGCCTCCGGGCAGCTTCCCGTAGTTGGCGAGGATCTTCTCCTTCAGCCCCACCAACTGCTGGTAGTGCTCGCGCTGCGAAGCGGCCAGGTCCGCCAGCAGCGCGTCCACCTGCTGCCGCGCGGCCTCCGTATCCGCCCTCCCCGGCTGACGCGCGCGCACCGCACGCTGGAAGCGCTTCGAGAAGGGCGCCACCATCAGGTACAGCGCCTCCACCCCCAGCGCCACCAGCGCGGGCAGCGGATCCTCCGTCATGGCGGAGGAAGCCCCGGCGGTCAGCAGCCCCACCAGGTTCGCGGGCATCAGGAAGGCAGCCTTGAAGTAGTTGGGTGAACTCACGGCCCTCTCGCCTCCGACACGTACTTCAACGCCCCGAGGTCCCGGGTGTCCTCGGCTGGCGGATTCCCCGCCGTGTGGTTGATCTTCCGGTAGAGCGCCGACGCGCTCTGGAACAACTCGTCATAGGTGACGGGCGCCTCACCGGAAAGCCCGAAAAAGGCCCGGTTGTCCGCCAGCGTGGCCGGAGGCGCGCTGCGGATGGCCTCGGTCGGGTCTCCCAGGTACGGCGCCACCTCGCCCAGCAGCCTCGCCGCCGGCCCCGGCTCCTTCAACACCGCATTCCCCGCGTCCAGCAGCCCTCGGATGATGCGGCGCACCGCATCCGGGTAGCGCGCGGCGAAGTCCCCTCGGGCCACCAGCACCGTGGCCACCAGGTGCGGCGCATCCGCCGTGGTCGCCAGCACCGTGCCATCCCGATCCTTCGCCGCCAGCTCCACGTCGCCCCACAGACCCGCCACCGCGTCCGCCCGGCCCTCGCGCAGCGCCCGGCCCGCGTCCAGCGTGGAGGGCAGCTCCACCCACCGCACGTCCGTCATCCTCAGGCCCGCGCGCGAGAGCACCCACAAGGCGAAGTAGTACGAGGAACTCTGCGGGTACATCCCCACCCGCTTGCCCCGCAACGAGGCCAGATCCGCCAGGCCCACCGCCGCCAGCGCCTCCTGTCCGCGGCTGCGCCCCACCAGCAACAGCGTGCGCGGCGCCGCGTCTCGCAACGAGGGAGCCCACGCCGCCAGCCGATCCACCGAGATGGCCGCCATGTCCACCCCACCCTGCTCCGCCCCCACCGCTAGCGCCTGCCTCAGCTCCTCCTCGCGAGCGAACAGCACCGCGCGCGCATCCAGCGCGTACGCCGTCTTCAGCAGCCCCTGCGCCGCTCCCGGCGCGGGCCCCACGGTGTCCAGCGAGGTGGCTCCACCCGTAGCCAGCAGCAGCGAGGCCGCCGAGCCCCGAGGCGTGAAGCCGATCAGCGTGGGCCGCAGCGGCACCGAGGCCATATCCGCCACCGGTGCCGCCACCCCCGCGGGGAAGTCTCCCGGAGAGAGGCGGATGGCCTCCTTCGCCGCCGGGAAGAAGCGCTGCTGGAGCCGATCCAGGTACCCCAGCCGCGAGGCCCCCAGGTACACCGCCCCCAGCAGACACAACCCGAGGAACGGATAGAGCCCCGGCCCGCGTTTCACCCTCATCCGAGCCGTCTCCTCCGCCCTCCCGGGCTACTTGATCTCCACCTTCTTGCCGATGGTCTTCTCCGGACCGGCTCCCACCTCGGACACCGGCGCGGGGCTCTCCAGGCCCATCTCCATCTTCATCTGCTTGACGAGATCCATGGCCTGGATCTTCTCGGCGTCCTCCTCGATGGAGATGGCCTGATGGTCCACCGACTCGAGCGCCATCTGCATGCGCGCCTCGTTGATGGCCGCCTTCTCGTTCACCTTGCGCAGCATCTCGTCGTGGGTGGAGTCGATGCCGGCCACCTGGAAGGACTCCATGGCGTCCGCCACCTTGGACTGCCACTGGGCGCGGCGCGCATCGCGGATGGCGTTCATCGCCTCCTGCGTCTTGCGATCCTTCTCACGCATGAAGGCCTTCTTGACCACCATCGCCTTCTCGTAGGCCTGACGGGCGGTGGCGAGCTGCAGCTCGTTGCGCTCCAGCGCCTGCTTCTCCATCTGCAGCTTGGTGGCGTACTGCGCCGCCATGTCGTCGCGGCCCGCCTGGATGGCCGCCTTCACCTTGGCCGTCAGCTCGCGCACGTCCTGCTGGTACTTCGCGTTCTCCTTCTCCAGCAGCGTCACGTTCGCCCGCACCATGGCGATGGACTCGTTCATCTTCGGGACCTGATCGTTCAGGTCACGGATGTTCTGCTCGAGGATGAGCTCCGGGTCCTCGATGGAGGAGACGAAGAAGCCGAAGAAGCTGCGCATTGCCCTCGAGAACCTTTTCCACATGGCGCTGTCTACCTCCTCACAAATCCGGGTTTCGTGTCTTGGGGCGGGAGCTTACAGCATCCCACCATCTTTCCCAGGTATGGTGAACGTGCTCCGACTACGCTCGCCCATCCTCACCGATTGCCGACGAAAGTCCGGAATCGCACCCGTCCGCCCGGAGTCCGGGCGGGCGATGTGACGACTCCGTGGCATCAGCGGACCCGGGCCGTCAGGCGCTCGGCGTGCTGGCGGGCGCTCGTCGCCACGGAGGCTTCGTCGAGGGTGAGGAGGACCCGATCCTTGAGGACGAGCCGGCCGTCGATGAGCACGTGTACCACGTCGCTGGCGCGGGCGGCGTAGACGAGCGGCCCGAGCACGTCCTCGGGGGAGGAAGGAGTGACGTGGAGGCCGGAGAGGTCCACCACGGTGAGATCCGCGCGCTTGCCGGCCTCCAGCGAGCCCAGCTCGGACTCCAGGCCCAGCGCGCGCGCGCCGCCCAGGGTGGCCATCTCCAACACCTGCGAGGCCGGCATGGCGCGAGGCCCCACCCGCGGCTTGTGCAGCAGGGCCGCCAGCCGCATCTCCAGGAACATGTCCAGGTTGTTGTTGCAGGGCGCGCCGTCCGCCCCCAGGCACACCGTCACCCCGGCCTCCAGCAGCTCCGGCACCCGGGCGATGCCGGAGGCCAGCTTGAGGTTGGAGCCAGGGCAGTGGCACACCACCGTGCGCGTGTCCCGCAGCAGGCGCTGCTCCTCCTCGGAGAGCCACACGCAGTGGGCCAGTGTCACGTGGGGGCCGGTGAAGCCCACCTCGTGGAAGTACGTGACGTTGTCCTGGCCGGTGCGCTCGCGCACCACCTCCACCTCGGTGGGGTTCTCGCTGGCGTGGGTGTGGATGCGCACGCTCCGCTCACGCGCCAGCCTCGCCACCTCCCGCATCAGCCGCTCCGTGCAGGAGAGGACGAAGCGGGGCGCGAAGGCGTAGCGCAGCCGGTCGCCGTGGGTGCCATGCCAGCGCTCCAGCAGCGCCAGGCTCTCCGCAAGCGAGTCCTCCGTCGACTCGCGCAGTCCCTCGGGCCCGTCCGGCGCATCCATCATCGCCTTGCCGCCGGTGAGGCGGAAACCACAGTCCCGGGCGGACTCGAAGACGGCGTCGTAGTGGCGCACCGTCCCCATGTCGAGCGCGGCGGTGGCCCCGGAGCGGATGAGCTCGGCGAAGGTGAGGTCCGCCGAGGCCCGCATGGAGTCCGCGTCGTGCGCGGCCTCGAAGGGCCAGATGCGCTCGCGCAACCAGTCCAGCAGCTCCAGGCCGTCCGCCCGGTTGCGGAAGAGCGTCTGGCAGGCGTGCAGGTGGCCGTGGATGAGGCCCGGCAGCACCACCTTCCCGCGCACGTCCAGCACGCGCAGCCCCGCTCCGCGAGTGCGCAGGTTGCGCCCTACCCGGGCGATGCGTCCGTCCTGGACGAGCACGTCCGCGCCCACGAGCACCTCGCGCTCGCGGTTCATCGTCACGACGGTGCCATTGGTGAGGAGGAGATCCACGGTGGCTCGCCTGGGTTCAGAGGAAGTCGCGGGTGAAGGCATAGGGGAGGAGCTCGCCCAGGGAGTAGCGCGCCTCGTCCCCCTTCAGGTTGCGGCTGCGCACCGGCAGCTCCGGGGAGGCGAACTCCGCCATCACCTGCCGGCAGATGCCACACGGCGGACACGGAGTGGGCGTATCCACCACGATGGCCACCGCCACCGGCCGCCCCCGGCCCTGGGCCACCCCCGTCGCCAGCGCCGTGCGCTCGGCGCATACCGTCAGCCCATAGGTGGCATTCTCCACGTTGCAGCCCGTCACCACAGAGCCGTCCGGGTAGAGCACCGCCGCCCCCACCGGAAAGCGCGAGTACGGGACGTGCGCGCGCTGGCGCACCTCGGCGGCCGCCGCGAACAGCTTCTCCCAGGGAATCTCCTCGCTCATGCGCCACTCCCAGACTTGGACTCCGCCAGTTCGAGGTCATCGAGGTAGCGGGCAATGCTCATCTCCGCTTCCACGGGCAGCTCGATGAAGCGCGCGCGTACGGACGCGCCCCCCGGCCCCTGGAGTACATGCAGCACCTCGCCCAGGGCCCGGACCTCGTCCTTGCCTCCGGGCAGGAGGAAACGCACCTCCAGCCTCGAACCCACCTCGGAGCCCGGCCCGCTCCAGGCCAGACCCCCCAGCGAGAGATTGCCCTCCCGCTCCTCGAAGCCCTCCGCCGTCCCCGCCCGCCGCACCAGGAAGCGCATGGGCACCCGCGGCGAGTCCCTTCGCTCCTCACCCGGCGTCTGTCCGGAGTCCTTCGTCTGTTCGCTCATGTCTCGCTCCCGTGAGACCCTTCGTCCGGCGCATTCTACTCCAGTCGCTCGAGCACCAGCGGCCGGGGCGCGGGCGCCTCGGGGCCGAAGTGCCATGCGGCAAGCAGCCGCGCCTTCACATCCTCCAGCGGCTTCGGGTCATTGTAATGTACCCGGACCACTGAATCTCCCGCCCTCACGGGTTCCCCTACCTTGCGCAGCAGGGTGAAGCCCACCGCCGGATCTATCCGGCTGTCCACCCGCTGACGTCCCGCCCCCAGGGCGACCGCCGCCAGACCCACCGCCTCGGTGTCGATGCGGGTGACGAAGCCGTCCCGGGGCGCCACCACGTCCGCCGTGGCGCGGGCCTGGGGCAGCCGCTCGTAGTCGTCGATGGCCCGAGGATCCCCCCCCTGCGCCTCCACGATCTCCTTCAGCTTGCGCACCGCGCTCCCGTCCTCCACGGCCTGGAGCAGCTTCTGACGCGCCTCGTCGACACTG
>QKJM01000989.1 GCA_003249315.1 Archangium sp. | reverse complement strand
AGCAGGCCCGTGATGAGGAACTGGGCCTGGGGGAAGCGGCGGCCGAGCATCTCCATGAAGGGGATGGAGCCGCCCTCGCCCATGAACATGGAAGGCCTGCCGAAGAAGGCCTGCGAGGCCTCGTCGGCGGCTTTCTCCAGCCACGACTCCAGGGGAGGCGCATCCCAGCCGGCGCTGGTCTTCTCGCTCTCGAAGGAGATGCGGGAGCCATAGGGGGGATCCGCCTCCAGGGTCTGCTTGAGCGTCCGCGCGGCCTCGACGGGATCCAACCGGGGAGGAATCCGCAGCGAGAGCTTCACGGCGGTGAAGGGGCGCAGCACGTTGCCGGCGCTGGACAGGGGAGGCATCCCATCCATGCCGGTGACGGAGAGGGCAGGCCGCCAGGTCCGATTGAGGATCTGCTCGGTACGATCCACGGTCATCGGCCGGGCACCGGGTACCCAGGGGAACTTCGAGAACGACTCATCTCCAAGCGCCTCGGCCACGGCGGAGGCCTGCTCGCGGCGCGCCTTGGGAATGTGGACATTGAGGGAGTCGACGCGGATGCGGCCGGTCCCCTCCTCCTCCAGTCGCGAGAGCACCTGGCGCAGAATCCGGAAGGACGAGGGAACGATGCCGCTGGCGTCACCCGAGTGTACGCCCTCGGTGAGGATGTCCACGCGCAGGTTGCCGGCGATGATTCCGCGCAGCGAGGTGGTCATCCAGAGCTGCTCATAGTTGGCGCAGCCGGAGTCGAGGCACACCACGAGCGAGGGCTGGCCGATACGCGGGGCCAGGTGCTCGATGTAGGCGGGGAGATCGTAGCTGCCGCTCTCCTCGCAGGCCTCGATGAGGACGACACAGCGGGCGTGAGGGATGCCCTGCTCGCGCAGCAGGCGGATGGCGGCCAGGGAGGCGAAGGCCGAGTAGCCGTCATCGGCGCCACCACGGCCGTAGAGCTTGTCGTCCTCGCGCACCGGCTCCCAGGGGGAGAGGCCCTCGCGCCAGCCGGTCATCTCCGGCTGCTTGTCGAGGTGGCCATAGAGAACCACCGTGTCCGTGCCGGTGCCGGGGATCTCCATGTAGATGACGGGGGTGCGCTCCTCGCCCTGCTCGTTCTTGAGGCGCACCACCTCCACGGTGAGTCCGGGGATGTGCCGGGCCTGGGACTCACACCACCCGGCGATGAGCTTCACCGCCGCTTCCATGTGCCCCTTGCGCCCCCAGTCGGGCTCGAAGGCAGGCGACTTGTTGGGGATGCGGATGTACTCGTGGAGCTTGGGGAGGATCTCCTCCTCCCAGATGCGCTCGGACGAGGAGACGGCGGTGACGCCGTTCAGCCGGGGGCTCGTGCTCATGGAATGGCTCCGATAGTCGGAAGGGTCCTCTTCATGTACACCACCAGGAGGTGGATGTGGGGAAGGAACGCGGTCGAACGACCTCTTACCGTTCAGGTCACACGCCCTGTCAGGGAGTGGGCGTGCGGAGGGTTGATTCCTAGCTGAATGCGTCAAAACCAGTGATGGCCTTGCCCAGCACGAGCGTGTGTACCTCGTGGGTGCCCTCGTAGGTGTAGACGCTCTCCAGGTTGAGCAGGTGGCGGATGGGCGGGTAGGCGTCGGTGATGCCGTTGGCGCCGTAGATACCGCGGGCCACGCGGGCGATCTCCAGCGCGGCCTTCACGTTGTTGCGCTTGGCGAGGCTCACCATGACGGGAGTGACCTTGCCCTCGTCCTTGAGGCGCGCCAGGCGCAGGGAGAGGAGCTGCGCCTTCACGATCTCCTGCAGCATGTCCGCCAGCTTCTCCTGGGTGAGCTGGTAGCCGGCGATGGGCTTGTCGAACTGGCCTCGGGAGAGGGCGTACTCGCGGGCGCCCTCGAAGCAGGCGATGGCGGCGCCGGTGACGGCGAAGGCGATGGTCAGCCGGGCGTTGTTGAGGCAGGAGAGCGGCCCGCGCAGGCCCTTCACCCCAGGCAGTACGTTGCGGTCGGGCACGCGCACGTCCTGGAAGGACAGCTCGCTGGTGGCCGAGGCGCGCAGGGAGAACTTCCCCGGTATCTCCCGGGCCGAGAAGCCGGGCATGCCCTTCTCCACCAGGAAGCCACGGATGGACTCGGGGCCTCCCTCATCCGTCTTGGCCCAGATGACGGCCACGTCGGCCAGCGTCCCATTCGTAATCCACGCCTTGGAGCCGTTGAGGACCCAGTCGTCCCCGTCCCGACGGGCCCGGGTGCGCAGGCCGGCGGGGTTGGAGCCGAAGTCCGCCTCGGTGAGGCCGAAACAGCCGATGAGCTCCCCACGCGCCATTCCAGGGAGGAAGCGCTCCTTCTGCTCCTCGCTGCCGTAGGAGTGGATGGGGAACATGCAGAGCGAGCCCTGCACGGAGGCGAAGGAGCGCAGGCCGGAGTCCCCGCGCTCGAGTTCCTGGAGGATGAGGCCGTAGCTGACGGTGTTCATCCCCGCGCAGCCATAGCCCTGGAGGTTGGCGCCCAGCACCCCCATCTCGGCGAGGCGAGGCACGAGGTGGCGAGGGAAGGTGCCGTCGCGGAAGTGCTGGCCGATGATGGGAAGCACCTCGTTGTCGACGAAGCGGGCCACGGTGTCGCGGGCGGCTTTCTCCTCGTCTGAGAGCAGGTCATCGATACGGAAGAGATCGGTGATGTCCGCGCGCGGCATGGGGGAATCCTCCGGGAATGGGAGTGCGGTGGCCGAGCCTTGTATCACTGGCCGGGCCAGACGAACGAGGTCCGGCTATCCTGGGAGCATGACGACTTCCAACAAGACGGCAGTAGTAACGGGCGCGAGCCGGGGCATCGGCCGGGCCGTGGTGAAGGCCTTCGTGAAGGAGGGCTACGAGGTGTGGGCACTGGCGCGGGTGGAGGACGCGCTGAAGGAACTGCGACGCGAGGCGGGTGACGCGGTGCGGCCTCTGGTGGTGGACGTGGCGGACGAGGATGCGGTGCTGAACGCGTGCAAGACGATCCTCGAGGTGGGAACGCCTCGGGTCCTGGTGAACAACGCGGGGATGACGGTGTCCGCGCCGCTGAACAAGACGAGCACGGCGGACTTCCAGGCAGTGATGGCGGTGAACGTGACGGCCCCCTTCCTCTTCAGCCGCGAGCTGATGCCCGCGATGGCGGCTGCGGGAGGCGGCCGGGTCCTCAACATCGGCAGCATCACCGCGGTGAAGGGCGCGCGCTATACCTCGGCCTATTGCGCGTCGAAGCACGCGCTGCTGGGGCTGACGAGGGCGCTGGCCGTGGAGTGGGCTCGCAAGAACGTGACGGTGAACATCGTCAACCCGGGCTGGGTGGAGACGGACATGTTCACCTCCGCCAAGGCCGCGGTGGCGAAGAGCACTGGCCGCACGGAGCAGGAGGCACACGCGGCGCTGGCGAGCATGAACGCCATGGGCCGCATCATCCAGCCAGAGGAGGTGGCGGCGATGTGCGTCTACCTGGCCTCGGACGCGGCGGCCAGCATCACCGGCGCGGCCTACGCCATCGACGGCGGCGAGATCGGCTGAACACGAAAGGCGGAAGCCATGAAGATACCCTCGCGCGAAGCACTGCTGTCGGAGCTGGACTCGCTGGGACACGGAGCGCGCACGGCGCGCGTCGCCACGCTCGGGCGCGATGCCCGGGGGGAGTCCGCGCTGGCCGGGCTCCTCGCCGGACTCATGCAGGGGGATGCGTATGAGGCGAGCCTGGCACTCGAGATAGCCCGCGGCGCGGGTGACGAAGCCGTGCTGCTGCGGGGACTCACCCATGACTCCTGCCTCGTGCGAGCCAAGGCCGCCGCCTTCGCCGGGAGCTTCATCCGCGACGATGCGGCGCTGGAGCGGGTGCTGCCGGAGCTGAGCCCTTCCACGCGCCGCCGCGTCCTCAAGGGAGTGGCCCTGGCCCGGCGCGGTGCCCTCGCCACCCGACTCCTCCCCACCCTCCTCGCCCGCCACGGCGCTGAGGAGGCAGCCTGCCTCCTCCCCGCGCTGGAGTCCGAAGAGGTGCGCCGGCTACTCCCGGAGCTCGGCCACGTGGTACACGGCTGGCGCACCCTGGTACACCGACACCCGGACGCGGTGCTCGCCTTCCTCCAGGCCACCCTCGCCGACGCGCCGGAGCGCGAGCGCCAGCGACGCTTCTCCCTCTATCAAGAGGCGCTGGCCGAGCTGTCCCTCCTCCGGAGTGAAGCCGTGCTCGCCCTGGTGCGGGACTTCTCGCCGCCGGATGCCCTGCCGGCCTTCGTGGACACGGCGCTCCCACACCTCACCCGACGCCACCCGGAGCAGGTCTTCGCGCTCCTCACCCGTCCAGCCTTCCGCGCCCTCCTGCTCTCGCGCGGCCTCCCCCGAGGCCTGCTGCGCCAGGCCAGGGCCTTCTCCCCCGAGCAACGCCTCGCCCTCGCCCGTGCCCTCGCGGAAGCCCCTCGCCACCTCGCCAGCTTCCTCGATGCGCTGCCCCCCTCCCAGCGCCCCGCCCTCTTCGCCCACGCCTTCGAGGGCGCTCCTCCGCGCGTGCTTCCCGAGGCCCTGCTCGCCACCCTCCCCCACGCCGCGCGCGACGCCGAGGCCACACGCCAGCTCGGCCTCCGCGAGGTGAAGGAGGACCGGGAGTGCCAGCTCTCCATGCTGGCCCAGCGCTCCATCGAGCACGCGCGCGAGCCGCTGCAACAGGCCGCCGTCGCCAGCAAGGCCGAGGACCGGGCCCGAGCGCTCGCCCTGCTGGTGCGCTGCACCGGCCTCTCCCGCCGGGGCCTCGCCGAGACGCTCGCCCACCTCTCTCGCCTGAAGAACGAGCAGGATCCCGTCCGTCAGGCGGTGCTCTCTGCGCTCGCGCGGGTGCCCTCCTCCGTCTTCACCCCCGAGCACATCCCCGCGCTCGAAGCCCTGGTGACGTACGTCGTCGAGGCCCGCGACACCTCCCGCGGCACCCAGTCCGCGCTCCAGGAGCTGGCCTTCCGACTGCTGCGCGCCCACGCCACCACCCCCGAGGGCCCTCTCTTCCGGTTCTCCCTGGACACGCTCAAGCGCATGGCCGGACAGTCCGGCACCCTGCCCCTCCCTCCGCTGGAGCATCACCTTCCGCGCGGCGCCGAGCACCACCTCTTCTCCACCCTGCTGCCCATGATTCGCGCCGCCGGCAAGCGGGAGAGCTACGGCCTCATCCTCACCCTCACCCAGGCGCTGGGCCGGCGCGCATGGAACCTGGACATGCTCCAGGCCCTGCTCGAACCCATCACCGAGACCACGCCCGACTGGCTCGCCCAGTCCGCCCTCCAGCACTGGCTCGCCCCTCCGCGCACCCGCGACGTGCGCGTGCGCCGCCTGCTGGACCGGGACGAGAGCGTCATCACCCTCCCCGTCGTCTTCGCGCAC
>QKJM01000477.1 GCA_003249315.1 Archangium sp. | reverse complement strand
ACGAGACGCGCGAGGCCGCGGAGACGATCGCCCGCGAGCTGGGCGTGCCCTTCCAGGTGGTGCCCATCGAAGAGGGCTTCGACCGCGAGCTGGGCGTGGTGCGCACCATGCTGGCCGGCGGCGAGGTGACGCCCATTACCGAGCAGAACGTCCAGGCGCGGCTGCGGGCGCAGCGGATGTGGAACTGGTCCAACTCCAGCGGGGGCCTCTTCCTGCAGACGGGCAACATGAGCGAGCGCGCGGTGGGCTACACCACCACCGGGGGCGACTTGATGGGCGCGCTGGCGGTCATCGCCAACGTACCGAAGACGGTGGTGATGTACCTGCTGGACTACCTGCTGGAGCAGACGGGCTACGAGGGCATCCGCAAGGTGCTGGCGAAGCCGGCGGGGCCGGAGCTGGCGCCCGACCAGGTGGGCGAGGAGGAGCTGATGCCCTTCCCCATCCTGGACGCGTGCTTCTACCTCTTCGCGGGGGAGAAGCTGGTGCCGGAGGAGATGCAGCAGGTGCTGGAGGCGATGTTCCCCGAGATGGAGCCGGCGCGGCTACGTGGGTACGTGGAGAAGTTCACCCGGCTCTTCCTCCAGTCCATCTACAAGTGGGTGCAGGCGCCGCTGTCGCTGCACATCGGCAACCTGGACCTGGACCGCGAGCGCGCCCTGCAGCTCCCGGTGGTGACGAGCAGCGAGTGGACGCGCGGGTAGGCGTCCTCAGCACTCGATGATGTTGACGGCGAGCCCGCCGCGAGCCGTCTCCTTGTACTTGCTCGACATGTCCTCGCCCGTCTGCCGCATGGTGGCGATGACCTTGTCGAGCGAGACCTTGTGCTTGCCGTCGCCCGAGAGCGCCAGGCGCGAGGCGTTGAGGGCCTTCACGCCTCCCATGGCGTTGCGCTCGATGCACGGCACCTGCACCAGGCCCCCAACCGGATCGCACGTCAGCCCGAGGTTGTGCTCCATGCCAATCTCCGCGGCGTTCTCCACCTGCTCGGGCGTGCCACCCAGCACCTCGGTCAGCGCGCCGGCCGCCATCGAGCAGGCCACGCCCACCTCGCCCTGGCAGCCCACCTCCGCGCCAGAGATGCTCGCCTTCTTCTTGTAGAGCGTGGCGATGGCCGCCGCCGTGAGGAGGAAGCGGACGGTGCCCTCGTCATCCGCGTTGGGCACGAAGCGCCGGTAGTAGTGCAGCACCGCGGGGATGACGCCCGCCGCCCCGTTCGTCGGCGCCGTCACCACCCGGCCGCCCGCGGCATTCTCCTCGTTCACCGAGAGCGCCCACAGGTTCACCCAGTCGATGGCCAGCAGCGGCTCGCCCGGGCCGTGGGGATTCGCCTTGAGCTTGCGGTGCAGCGCCGCCGCGCGCCGCTTCACCTTCAGCGCCCCCGGGAGCATCCCCTCGCGCGTGCAGCCTCGCCGCGCGCAGGACTCCATCACCCGCCAGATGTCCAGCAGCCCCTCCCTCACCTCCTCCTCGGTGCGCAGCGACTTCTCGTTCTCCATCATCAGCGTGCTGATGGACACGCCGTGCTGGTTGCACAGCGTCAGCAGCTCCGCTCCCGTGTCGAAGGGGTAGGGCGGCGGCGGTCGCGCATGGACGATGGCGGCCATGCCCTCGGGGGCCCCCTCATGGTTCACCACGAAGCCGCCGCCCACCGAGTAGTACACCCGCTGGAGCACCGTTTCTCCGGCGGCGTCGAGCGCGGTGAAGCGCATGCCGTTGGAGTGCAGCGGCAGCTTCTCTCGCCGGTGGAAGATGATGGACTCCGCGGGCTTGAAGGCCACTGGCCGGGTGCCGAGCAGCGAGAGGCGCCCCTCCTCCGTCACCTTCCCCACCCGCTGGGGGATGATGTCCGGGTCCACGAGCTGGGGCTCCTCGCCCTCGAGCCCGAGGATGAGCGCGATGTCGCTGCCGTGCCCCTTTCCGGTGAAGCCCAGCGAGCCGAAGAGCTCCGCGCGCACCGTGGAGACGCGCTCGAGCAGCCCTTCGTCCGACAGGCGCAGCGCGAACCGTCGCGCCGCGCGCATCGGCCCCACGGTGTGAGAGCTGGAAGGACCGATGCCTACCTTGAAGATTTCGAAGGCGCTGATGTGCATGGAAGCGGTGACACTCTACTTTTCAATTGCCCGAGGGCTCGCCCCGGCCTCGTGGACGCCCTACGCCGGCTCGATGAAGTTCAGCCGGTAGCCGTCCGGGTCCGACACGACGAGCTCTCGCGTGTACCACGGTTGCAGCACCGGCCCCTCCACGCTCGCGCCCTCGGCCCGCGCGCGCGTGGCCACCTCGTCGAGCCCCACCGCGCCCACGCGGAACCCCAGCAGCACTCCCATGCCTCGTCGCCCCTCCAGCTTCAGTCCCGCGGGCGGCGTCACCAGGTACACCTCCGCCTTTCCTCCCCACCGCAGGTGGATGAAGGGAGGCTCGGCTCCCACCCGCTCGAAGCCGAGCGCCTCGTAGAAGCGCGCGGAGCGCTCCGCATCCGTTACCAGCACCTTCACGAAGGACGATGTCGCCAGCTCTGAGTCCATGCGCGTCGTCTGTAGCACGGGGCGAGGAATGTAGGCACTCGGCGGTGCGCGTGCCGCCCCGGGTCGCCAGCCCGGATGCTCGCCGGGCGGGGCTTCCGCTGAGCGCGCGAGACGGCTCTCCGCCTTGCCGGATGTGCTCCCGATAACGAATTTCCCGTCAGCCACTCGACAACGAGAGGGAGGTTCGGATGAGAGCGACGATTCTGACCGGCGCCATGTTGGCGCTCCTGTACGGCGGTGGTGCGGTTGCGCACGAGGATCTCTTCTATGAGCCGCCGGAGGAGGGCGTAGGCGGCGCGGGCCTGGAGGAGAGCAAGAACGACATGCGTGGCCTGACGCTGCTGGTGGGAGCGGGCGTGGAGGGCTACACCGGTGCGTTGGCGCCGAACGTGAACCCGGGGGCCACGGTGGCGGTGACGGCCGCCATCAAGCCCACCCGCACGCTCGGTCTGGAGTTCAGCTATGGCGGCGCGGTGAACAACCTGTCCGCGGACGTGCCGGGTAGCGGGCCGGACATCGTGCGCAACGGTGGCCAGGCGGCCATCACCGTGGGCCTCGCGCCCACGAGCGTGCAGCCCTATGTGCTGGGAGGCGCGGGCGTGAGTCGCTACAACGTCCGCAACGGGCAGGAGCTCGGTTATCAGGATGATGTCGTCGCCAACATCCCGGTGGGCGTGGGCCTGCGCACCCACCTCGGCAGTTTCACCGCCGACGCGCGCGCCAGCTACAACGTGCTGCTGGGCAACCAGCTTGCCCCGGGGGTGATCGACGAGCGCCTCGGCAACGGTCGTTACATGGGCACCCTCAACCTGGGAGGGACCTTCTAGGCCGCGGGTTTGATGGAGACGTGACGTTTCGGGTGGCGTGGCTCCTGCGGCGGGAGGGGCCGCGCCGCCTTTTCTCATGCTGTTCGAGGGCGGGCACGTTAAGGTGCCGGCTTTCTCGGGAGACGGCACATGGACCTGCAGGTGGAAGACCTCAAGGAAGGCACGGGCGTCGAGGCGACCCCGGGCAAGACGGTGACGGTGCATTACGTGGGCACGCTCACCAACGGTCAGAAGTTCGACAGCAGCAGGGACCGGGGCCAGGGCTTCACCTTTCCCCTGGGGGCCGGCCGCGTCATCCAGGGCTGGGACAAGGGCGTGGCGGGCATGAAGGTGGGCGGCACGCGCAAGCTCACCATTCCGCCGGAGATGGGCTACGGCGCGCGCGGCTTTCCGCCGGTGATTCCTCCCAATGCCACGCTCGTATTCGAGGTGGAGTTGCTGGACGTCCGGTAGTCGCAATCCACACGACCGCCCTGGGGGCGGAGAAGGACGCGAGGTGTGCCATGGCCACGATGGAAATCAGCAAGGAGAACTTCGAGGCCACGGTGTCGAAGCCGGGCATCGTGATGGTTGACTGGTGGGCTTCCTGGTGTGGCCCCTGCCGCGCCTTCGCGCCCATCTTCGAGAAGGCCTCCGAGCAGCATACGGACATCACCTTCGGGAAGATCGACACGGACGCGCAGCCGGAGCTGTCCGGCATGTTTCAGATCCGCTCCATCCCCACGCTGATGGTGTTCCGCGACAGCGTGCTGCTCTTCGAGCAGGCCGGAGCGCTGCCGGGGCCGGTGCTGGAGGAGCTCATCCAGAAGGTGCGCGCGCTGGACATGGATGAGGTGCGTCGGGAGATCGCGGCGCGCCGCGCGGCGAAGGAGCCGCAGGCCTGAGAGGGCTTCTGGCTCCCGCGGGAGTCGCTCGGTTCCAACCGGTCATCGTGGAGGACGCGCCCGAGGGCGTGTCCTGTGCGGTGCGTCATGCGAAGTGTGACGGTTTCTCGATTTGACGGAAACCGAGAAGCTCGGCTAGCAAGTGGGTTGCCTCACGAGTGTGGAGGCATTTCCCCCTGCTGGCTCCGAGCGGGCTGGCGCATCCCCCATGGTGACCGAATGAATGGCATGCAGGCGTTCCTGCGTGTGGCGCTGGTGGCTGCACTGGTGGTTCCGGGGCTGGCCCAGGCGGGCGCGTATCTGCGGGTGGTGAGCTGGAACCTCCGCCATGAGGGGTGGAGCGGAGAGACGAACTACACCGAGGATGCGAAGCAGATCTGGAACCAGTTCGGCTCGAGCAGCACGTCGTCGAACGGGTGTGACGTGGTGTTCCTGCAGGAGGTGATGTACTCGAGCGCGGCGTCTGGGATTGCATCGGCGCTCGGCTCCGTGTCCGGGTACACGTGGAAGTACGCGGTGACATCGGCGGTGGGGCGCTCCTCGTACAAGGAGTCCTACGCGGTGGTGTACCGGACGGACACGGTGTCGCTGCTGTCGTCGAGCCTGTACTCCGACTCGGGGGATGTGTTCGAGCGTGAGCCGCAGGTGGTCAAGCTGCGGCACGTGCCGACGGGAGCGGACTATACCTTCATCAACTGGCACACGGTGTGGGGGACCAGCGCGGAGCGAGAGGTGGAGATCCGCGCCATCGACACGGTCTTCAAGAACGTGCAGAACGGGAGCGGCAGCGACCAGGACGTGATTCTGGTGGGTGACCACAACGCGGCATGCTCGTCGTCGTGGTGGGGAGAGCTGAAGAGTGTATCGCCGACGGTGTCGTGCAAGCTGGACGTGGCGACGACGCTGAACTCGAGCGGGGGCTACGCGAGCGCGTACGACCACTTCTGGCTGCAGACGAGCTACGTATCGGAGTTTTCGAGCGCGGGCCGCGACTACATTGGCAACACGCAGTGGTTCTACGACAACCTGTCGGACCACGCGCCGGTGTGGATGAAGCTATACTCGAACAGTGACACGGATTGAGGAACAACCCCTCTCCCTCCGGGAGAGGGACGGGGTGAGGGTGTCACGGGTCC
>QKJM01000911.1 GCA_003249315.1 Archangium sp. | reverse complement strand
GGTACGAAAATTCAGGAAAATTCCGGGAACTGCTCGAGCAAGCCAAGGCTCAGTCGAAGATGGCAGAGCATGTAAAACTGCCCGTCGTCTGGCATGTGGCGGATGCGGAGGTGGTGAAATTTCTTCGTATTCACTTCAAACGAAGTGAATTTTCCAACATTGACGTCCGCCACACGCCACCCAAGAAGTAGGGAGCCTGTATGCAGGGAAGTCTTGAAAACTACTATGTGGGTGCTTACTGGGGAGTGAGGAAGGAGACCGCGCTGGAGTGCGCCCGGCGCGCTGAGGTGTTCTTCCACATGTTGGCTCGGTGCGATCCATCGTTCGCCCAGTGGTATCGGGCGGGCCGTGGATTTCCCCGTGAGTTGCCTGGCTATCCGGTGTGTCCAGAAGTGAAGGAGTTGGAAGAGCTCTTCTTGCGCGGGAGAGTCCGCGCGGGGCCGGGCAAGGTGGATGTTATCGAGGATCTGGGATTTCTGGAAACTGTATGGAACGCGAAGAAGGAGAGAACTCGCCTCGAATTGTATTGCGGCGCATACTCCCCCTGGGGAGCCGGCAATGCCTGTATATTGGACCCACCCAAGTCGGGTGAGGTGAAGGACCGTATACTGCGCGTGCCGGTGCTGGAGGAGATACTCACCAGCATGGTCACGGCGTGGGAACCCGACTTCGCCGTGGCTACCTCGGTCGAGATGTTGGAGCGCGTCGAGAAGCGGAAGCGGGAGGTACGGGTGGGCTGGTTGACGTACCTGTCGAACCGGCTGGGGAAGGTGCCGCCGCTGCCCGAGCCAGTGCGCGTCGAGCCGGTGGGCGAGCTGGGAACGCTCCTCATCCTCTCGCCGGAGAGGATGACGGCGAGAGACCCCGAGCATGTGGCGCTCACCGTGCGCGTGCGCGAGGTGCTGGATGAGGCGGGCCTCATCCTCATCCAGCGCCCTGAGCCCGAGCCGGGTTGATTTCCGTTCGTGAACCTGGAGCAGATGTGGGCGCTGCTCTCGCTCATCCTGCGGAGTGTCGAGCTGAAGGAGGCCGCGGCGCCCGCTGCGGAGCCACGTCCGTCCTCCATGCCCTCCTGATGAGCGAGGCGGGTTTCATGCCCACCTCGGGCGGGTTGGCGTGCGAGGTGGGGCTGCCGGCGGCATGCTGCTCGAACCTGTCAGACAAGCAGACCGGTTCGGGACGGTTGCGTCCGGCAGCCCCTTGGACTTCGCCGTCCCGAGCTACTGCGCGTCCAACCAGGCGCGGTAGGACTCGAAGCCG
Source organism: Archangium sp. (assembly GCA_003249315.1). Taxonomy (GTDB): domain Bacteria; phylum Myxococcota; class Myxococcia; order Myxococcales; family Myxococcaceae; genus QKJM01. The sequence goes on along the minus strand of QKJM01000911.1, from coordinate 4,118 downwards.
TAGGGTCGGCCGAGGAAGTCCTTCACCAGCTCGGCTGCGGGCTTGGAGCCACCGGGCTCGAGCACCGTCTTTCGGTACTTCATCGCCGTGGCCGGGTGCAGGTAGCCGTTCTTCTGGAACTCGGCCTCCAGGTCCTTGGCGATGACCATGGACCACAGGTACGTGTAGTACGCGGCCGAGTACCCATCCAGGTGTCCGAAGGCCGCCTGGAAGTAGGTGTTGTCCCGGTGCTCGTGCCGGAACGGGGTGAACTTCTCCTGCAGCTTCGCCAGCGCCTCGGTGGTATCGAACCCCGGCTCGCGCGAGTAGTAGTCCAGCGCCACCGCCGCCAGGAACATCTGCCGCCGCGTCCACAGGCCCTTGCCGAACTCCTTCGAGGCGCGCAGCTTCTCCACCATCTCCGCGGGAATCGGCTCCCCGCTCTCGTGGTGGCGGGCGAAGTCCTTCAGCACCTCGGGGTTGGAGGCCCACTGCTGCAGCAGCATCGAGGGCGTCTCGACGAAGTCCCACTCGGTGCTGATACCGGTGATTCCCTTCCACTGCTGCCGCCCCGAGAAGACGTGGTGCAGCAGGTGGCCGAACTCATGGAAGAAGGTCTCCACCTCGTCGTGCGTCATCAGCTCGCCGGGGCGGGGGAAGTTGCACACCAGCACGCCCTCGGGGTAGCGCTGGCCCGTCTGGCCCGCCGCGAGGTCGAACTGCGCCGCGTGTTTGTATTTGTTCTCCCTGGGGTGCATGTCCAGGTAGATGCGGCCCAGCAGCTTGCCGTTCTCGGTGACGTCGTAGGCCTCTACCTCCGAGTGCCACACCGACGCGTCCTTCACCGGCACGTACTCGATTCCCCACATGCGAGACGTCGTCTTCATGAGGCCCTGCTTCACCCGGCCGTACTCGAAGTAGGGGCGCACGGCCTGGGAGTCGAAGCCGAAGCGCTCGGTCCTGAGCCGGTCCTCGTAGTAGTCCTGGTCCCACGGCTCCACGGTGGTGGCCTTGGGGTCATCCTGGCGCTTGCGCTCCAGCAGGTCCGCGTACTCCTGCTTCGCGCGCCGCTCGGCGGTGGCGGCCACCTTGTCGATGAAGTCCGAGGCGGCCTGCTGGGTGCGGCTCATCTTCGTCTCGGTGACGTAGGCCGCCCAGGTGGGGTAGCCCAGCAGCGTGGCCAGCTCGTGGCGCTTCGCAATCAATTGCTTCAGCACCTCGAGGTTCGCCGGGTACGCCCGCTGCCGGTAGGCGCGCCACACCTTCTCGCGCGCCTGGGCGTTGGTGGCGTACGTCATGAAGGGAATGTAGTCGGGGTAGTTGCTGGTGATGACCACCTTGCCGTCGGGGCCCGCGGGGTGGGCCTTCACGAAGTCCTCGGGCAGGCCGGCCAGCTCGGCGGGGGTGAGCGCCGCCTTCTCCACGTCCTCGGCGATGTTCTTCCCGAAGCTCTGGCCGAGCTTGAGGATCTCCTCGTTGAGGGCCTTCACCTTCGCGCGGGTGGCGTCGTCGCGGTCCACGCCGGCGCGGCGGAACTCGAGCAGGGTGCGCTGCATCCAGTAGCGCGTGGGCGCGTCGGCCTGGGAGAGGTCCACCGCGGCCAGGGCGTCGTAGACGCCGCGGTTCTGGGCAATCTCCACGTTGAGGGCATCAATCTGCTGCTCGCACGCGCGGGCGGCGTCGCGGAAGGCCGCGTCGGGGTGGACCTCGCGGGCCAGGCTGGAGCGGTTGGCGGCGGAGCCCAGCGCGCCCATGGCGGCGTCATAGGCGGCGAGAATGGCGGGGCCGTCGGAGGCGGGCTTCATCCCCTGGAGGGCGGCGATCTGCGCGCGGGCCGTCTCCATGTCCGCCGAGCAGGCGGCGGTGAAGGCCTCGACCGGGCCGGAGAGCAGGCGGGCGGCCTCGGGCGGCGGGAGGGGCCTGGGGGCTTCCGCTGAGAGCGAGGTGGGCTCGGAGGGGGTCATGGTGGTACGGGCGCAGCCGGTCGCGGCCAGTGCGGCCGAGAGGGTGAGGGCAGCGAGTCTCAAGGCAACTCCTTCTGCGGTTGAATGGACGGGGCGGACTCTATCCGCGAACGGCAGGAACGCGCAGCGAGTCCTCGTCCATCCCCACTCCCCGGCTACTTCGGCAGGTGGTCGCGGATGACGCCCAGCCAGTACTCGCGCCCGTAGTACTGGCTCATCTTTCCAATCCGCTGTCCGTCCCGGAAGAGGAGGAAGGTGGGAATGCCGTACAGCCCGAAGCGCCGCGCCAGCTCCTCGTGCGCGTAGGCATTCACCTTCACCACCCGCATCCGTGCCCCTTCCAGCTCCGCGAGCAGCGAGGGCTCGGCCTCCGCGAAGACGTCGCAGTTGGGACAGCCGGGGCCCCAGAAGTCCACCACCACCAGCTCGTCCCGAGGCTCGAGGACGAGGGCATCGAAGTCTTCCGGGGTGGCTTCGTAGGAGCGGGGATGGCTCACGTCTTCTCCTCGGCCGCGAGGGCGCCTCAGGGGCGCTCGCGGGGCGGTGGTGGGCGTGCCTGGCGCCGCTGGGCGGGCTGAATCTGCAGGTTCTCGGGCAGAGGGGCAAGTTGCTGTGCCTCGCCGAGTATCTGGTACGCGCGCTCGCGGTGTCGCTGGAGGATGGGGACGAACTGCTCCACCAGGGCGGAGAACTCAGGGTAGCGCTGTCCTCCGACCGTGGCCAGCGCGATGGCCTCGTCGTGGAGGGACACCTGCGCGGCGAGGAACTGCTGATCGTACAGGGGACCCATCAGGACGGCCAGCTTCGCCTTGGTCGCCATGTAGCTGGTCCGGATGCGCCGCTGCACGTCGTTGGTCGGCTCCCAGGGGCCGATCCGGTAGCCCTGCTTCTGGGCGAGCTGCAGGACGAGCTGGTCGGCCTGCTTGTGCTCCTTGTGCAGCATCTCGCCGTACTCCTGGGTGTCCTCCAGCCAGGCCTTCTGCTGGGTGAGCTCCCCGAGCGCCATCTCCATCTGGTTGATGTAGTGGAGCTGCTCGAGGAAGCTCGCCTTGGTGGGGGCGACCAGCAGCAGGGCCATCTCGTCGATGTGCAGCGGGTATGGCCGCTTCACCTCGGCTTCGGGCTGCCTCGGCTTGTCCTGCATGTTGTTCTTCTGCGCCAGCGCGGAGACTCCCAGCACGACCATCCCCACCAGCAACCACCGTCCCCCCCAGCGATTCATGAGTTCCGCTCCTTGCAGTCCTATTTGCCGAAGAAACTGGAGTGGGGAGGAGTGGGAGGACAAGGGGGAATGAACGGGCGGGCAGGGCCCTTCAGGCTCGACAGGGGGACCCCGCAGGGGGGGGCCTGGTGCGCTCCATGGGGATGGGGAAGAGGTCGCCCGGAGGTTGAAGTATGGAGGATCGGTCGCTTCCGAGTGCGATAGGGCTGCCCGCCGAACTCCGATGCATGCACAATATTCGATGAGGCACACTGCGCGGCAGGCCCCGGAGGCCGTAAGTTGGGGCCCTTCGATGTGGAGGGGACATGTACGAGTGGCTGGAGGGACTTCAGAAGTCGGCGAAGCGGGCGTCTCCCGGAGTGGCTCCCGAGGAGATCCGCCGAGCGGAAACAGAGTGCGGGGTACCTTTCCCGGAGCCGCTCACCGCCATGTACGAGATGTTCGATGGCGGTGAGTTCCTGGGAGACGTCTTCCTCTTCTCGTTGCATGGCCCCGAGGGGGCGCCCAGCGTGCTGGAGAAGTCGCGGCTGAAGCTGGTGGAGTTGCCGGCCGCGGGGGTCTGGCGCATTGGCGTGAAGGGAGCGCATCGTCAGCTCTTCGCCGCGCGCAAGTCCGCCATGGTGGAGCAGGCCGACATGGCCCTGCCGGGCTGGGCCGAGCAGCTCTCGGATGACGAGTGGATCTACGGTACCTGGGATACCGAGACGCGCGACCTGCGTCTGTACCGTTCGCTGCGCGACATGATGGAGGTGCTGGTGCCTCCCGCCGAGGTGGAGGAGTTCGGCGACAGGACCTATGCCCGTGCCCTCTCCGCCGTGCAGGGGGCCCTGAGCGATCTCGAGTTCGAGCAGGCCCCCGAGGAGGAGCAGGCCCCCGAGGAGGTTGCTGCCGAGGCCGAGGAGGTCGTTGCCGAGGCCGAGGAGGTTGCTGCCGAGGCCGAGGAGGTCATTGCC
>QKJM01000785.1 GCA_003249315.1 Archangium sp. | reverse complement strand
CTCCGCCTCCCTCGAGAGCTTCGAGGCCGGCAACCCCTTCCCGCGCAGGAAGGCATGCGCCAGGGGGACGACGTCCTCCTTGCGCTCGCGCAGCGGCGGCACCTCGATGCTGAAGACGTTGAGTCGATAGTAGAAGTCCTCGCGGAAGCGGCCCTCGCGAACCAGGGCCGTCAAGTCCCGGTTGGTCGCCGCGAGCACCCGCACATCCACCTTGCGAGGCTGCGTGCTGCCCACCGGCACGAACTCGCGCTCCTGGAGGAAGCGCAGCAGCTTCACCTGTGTGGCCGGCGTCACCTCGCCAATCTCGTCCAGGAACAGCGTCCCCCCGTCCGCCGCCGCCAGGTGCCCCGCCTTGCGCTCCATCGCCCCGGTGAAGGCGCCCTTCTCGTGGCCGAACAGCTCGCTCTCCAGCAGCGTCTCGGGCAGCGCCGCGCAGTGGACCTCCACCAGCGGCCCCGCCGCCCGCTTGCTGGAGTAGTGGATGAGGCGCGCGAGCTGACTCTTCCCCGTCCCGCTCTCCCCCAGCAGCACCACGCTCGCGTCGCTCGCCGCCACCTGCCTGGCCGACGCGAGGGCCTGCTTCATCCGAGGGCTCTCCGCCACCAGGTCGGGCGTGAGCCGGCGCACCAGCCGCTCGCTCCTCGTCTCCGCCGCGCGCTGCTCGGACAGCCGCCGCACCCGCAGCCGCACTTCGTCCATGGCGAAGGGTTTCGTCAGGTAGTCCGCCGCGCCCGCCTTCATCGCCGCCACGGCGCTCTCCGCGCTGCCGTACGCCGTCATCATCACCACCGCCGGCGGCGGGGTGAGCGCCTGCGCCGCCTTCAGCACCGCCAGCCCGTCCACCTCCGGCATCCGCAGGTCCGTCAGCACCACCTCGAAGCCGCCGCTCGCCAGCTCCACCAGCGCCGCGCGGCCCCCCGTCACCCGCACCACCTCGTGCCCGTCCAGCTCCAGCGCCTCGGCCACCAGCTTCCCCAGCTTCACCTCGTCGTCCACCACCAGGACGCGCGCCATGTGTCTCCTCCTCGGGGCCCCAGGCTCCAACCTGCCCGCCTCCCGCGCAAGCGCGGACCGCCCCATCCCCAGCCCACCTGCTCCGATAGACCACGGAGAGGATTTCTGGGTGACCTACGTACAAGGGAGAGTCTAGCCTACTCATCTCATCGCCTTGCGCATCACCACCGGTCATCGCTGAAGAGGCAGTCGACCAGCCGGGCCTGCCCCAAGTCGACATGCCCCACCTGCACATCCGGCACGGGCGTGAAGAGGACGTCATTGGACAGACGCGCGGTATGCAGCACATCCTGAACGAGCGCATCCAACCGGGCCTCAATGGGTTGGAACTCCTCGAGCAGGGGAGGAAAGTATGTGCGGGACTCCGAGACGCGGCCCCCCTGGAGTATTTGCCAGGAGGCATAGAGGACATGCACGGGGACGAGCACGCTGACGAGGAGAACAACGGCCTTCTGGAGATCCGCTCCCATGGGCGAATCCGGTAGAGCCACTCGCAGGCAGCGGCAGGGGTGATAGAGAAGGAAGGGCAGTTCCCATAGGCGACAGCCACTCAACTCCTCACGTGCCCGCTGGAGAAATGCATTCCAGGCTTCTTCCTGCTTGCGGGCAGCCGCTTGCCTGGCCTCGCGTCGCTGACTCTCCTCGCTCTCTTCATACCGCGGGTCGTGGCTCTCAAGATTTCGGGGATAGTAGCGGTACACGAGCTCCAGCAGTTCGCTTGTAGAAGGAGGAGTCATCATCTCGGTCGAGTCTTACGGCGGAAACGTGGTGTGGGGCACACCCACCATCGAGAACTTCGTCACCTTGGCACCAGGAATGGTCGCCTTCAAGGAACGGTCCAGCTCTGCGATGAAGCGACGACAGAGCAATGCAGTGGGCAACTTTTCTCTCAGAACGAGGCGCGCTGTCTCATCCGCAGCCAAGGCCGCTTGAACCTGAGCGAAGCTGTCCGAAACGGGGCCTTGATGGTTGACCTCGGGGACGCCGATCTCCACGTCGCAATAGGAACCGCTCGGCATCAGCGAGGAGAGACGCCCAAGAAGGACGAGAACCTTGGCCACCTTCCATCCGCCCTCGCTGGGTCCCACATAGGGAATAATGCTGTGGAATTGGAAGGTTGAAGGAGGGATGCCACCCGCGACAACCGTCATGCAGCCCGAGGCCTGCATGAGCGCCGCCCACAGAAGGAGCCACCTGGAGAGCTTGGATGCCAACAACATTGAGACCCCCTTGCCCCGAGCTCATCGGCCCCTCCCGGAGCCAGCCTCATCCAGGCTGCTCCAACGCTATGCCCTCCCCCAACTTCTCCAGCCCAAGGAATTCGGACCTGTCAGGGGCACAACACCCCGGACTGACGACTTCCGGACGCCTCCCCGCATCTTTCTGCCCATGACGCACAGCGGCACCTGCCTATCCTCTCCCCCCCACACAGTTCCCACGACCACACGAAAGGCAGGCTGAATGTCGTCGACCGTCTATGAGGCACCTGGGCAGAAGGGCAGCAAGGTCGAGTACCTCCCGCGCTACGGGAACTACATCGGCGGGGAGTTCGTGCCCCCGGTGAAGGGGCAGTACTTCGAGAACATCAGCCCGGTGACGGGCAAGCCCTTCTGCGAGATACCCCGCTCCACCGCGGAGGACGTCGAGAAGGCCCTGGACGCCGCCCACAAGGCCAGGGACGCCTGGGGCCGCACCTCGCCGGCCGCCCGCGCCGACATCCTCAACAAGATCGCCGACCGGATGCAGGCCAACCTGGAGATGCTCGCCGTCTCCGAGACGTGGGACAACGGCAAGCCCATCCGCGAGACGCTCGCGGCGGACGTCCCCCTGGCCATCGACCACTTCCGCTACTTCGCTGGCTGCCTGCGCGCCCAGGAGGGCAGCCTCTCGGAGCTGGACGAGCACACCGTCGCCTACCACTTCCACGAGCCGCTGGGCGTGGTGGCGCAGATCATCCCCTGGAACTTCCCCCTGCTGATGGCGGCCTGGAAGCTGGCGCCCGCGCTCGCCGCCGGCAACTGCGTGGTCCTCAAGCCCGCCGAGCAGACGCCCGTCACCATGCTCAAGCTCATGGAGCTGGTGGGAGACCTGCTGCCCGCCGGCGTGCTGAACGTGGTCAACGGCTTCGGCATCGAGGCCGGCAAGCCGCTGGCCAGCAACAAGCGCGTGGCCAAGGTGGCCTTCACCGGTGAGACCACCACCGGCCGGCTCATCATGCAGTACGCTGCGGAGAACATCATCCCGGTGACGCTGGAGCTGGGCGGCAAGTCGCCCAACGTCTTCTTCCCGGACATCTTCGCCCAGGACGACGACTTCGCGCAGAAGGCGCTCGAGGGCTTCGCCATGTTCGCCCTCAACCAGGGCGAGGTCTGCACCTGCCCCTCGCGCGCCCTGGTACACGAGCGCATCTACGACGACTTCATGCACAAGGCCATCGAGCGCACGAAGCGGATCGTCCAGGGCAATCCGCTCGACACGCGCACCATGATTGGCGCGCAGGCGTCGAACGACCAGCTCGAGAAAATCCTCTCGTACGTGGACATCGGCAAGAAGGAGGGCGCGAAGGTGTCGCTGGGAGGCCAGCGGGCGAAGATGGAGAGCGGGCTGGCCGACGGGTACTACGTGCAGCCGACCATCTTCGAGGGCAACAACCGGATGCGCATCTTCCAGGAGGAGATCTTCGGCCCGGTGGTGTCGGTGACGAAGTTCAAGGACATGGAGGAGGCGCTGTCCATCGCCAATGACACGCTTTACGGCCTGGGCGCGGGGGTGTGGACGCGGGACCAGAACGTGGCGTACCGGATGGGCCGGAACATCCAGGCGGGCCGGGTGTGGGTGAACTGCTACCACCTGTACCCGGCGCACGCGGCGTTCGGCGGCTACAAGCAGTCGGGCATCGGGCGCGAGACGCACAAGATGATGCTCGACCACTACCAGCAGACGAAGAACATGCTGGTGAGCTACGACCCGAAGCCGATGGGCTTCTTCTAGGCCATCCGTCGTCGAATTCGCGGCAAACCCCCTCTCCCTCTGGGAGAGGGTTGGGGTGAGGGATTGCATGAACGTAGCTCGCGTCTCCGTGACACCCGAGGCCGAAGCCCTGCTGCGCAAGCTGCAGGGGATTCACGGCCCGCTGCTCTTCCACCAGTCGGGGGGCTGCTGTGACGGGAGCGCGCCCATGTGCTTTCCCAGGGGCGAGTTCCGCATCGGCCAGGAGGACGTGTACCTGGGCGAAATCGTGGACACGCCCTTCTACATCAGCGGGCCGCAGTTCGAGTACTGGCAGCACACCCACCTGCTGGTGGACGTGGTGAAGGGACGGGGAAGCGGCTTCTCGGTGGAGGCCCCCGAGGGCGTGCGCTTCCTCATCCGCTCGCGCCTCTTCACCAACGAGGAGCACCACGCCCTGCAACAGGCCGGCCCTCCGCCGCGAGGACCCCAGCACGGGTGAGGCGCTACGCCCGAGGAGCCACAGGCAGCTTCACCTCGAAGGTGCTGCCCTGTCGCTTCTCGGGCGCCAGCGTCACCGAGCCCCCGTGTCGCTCCACCAGCCTCCGGCACAGCGCCAGCCCCAGCCCCGTCCCGTCCGCGCGGCCCGTGACGAACAGGTCGAACAGCCGCTCGCGCACCTCCGGGGCCACACCCGGCCCGTCGTCCTCCACCCGCACCCGCACCTCCCCTCCCTCCACCCCCGCAACCAGCCGTACCTCGCCCTCCCCCTGCGCCTGCGCCGCGTTCTGCAGGAGGTTCGCGAAGACCTGCCGTAGCCGCCCCGCATCCCCCTCCACCCTCGGCAGCTCCGCGAAGTCCCGCCGCACTCGCACCACCGGGAAGGCCGCCTCCGTCGCCCTCGCCGCCTCCTCCAGCACCTCCGCCAGCTCCACCTGCTCCGCCGCCAACGCCCGGTCCGCGCTCAAGTCCAGCAGGTCCTCCGTCAGCCGCTTCAGCCGCTCCACCTCGCCCAGCACATCCTCCAGCGCCTCCTTGTCCCTCGCCGACAGCGTCGCCCCGCTGCGCTCGCGCATCAGCTCCACCGTGCCTCGAATCACTCCCAGCGGATTGCGAATCTCGTGCGCGGCCATCGCCGCCAGCTTCGTCAGCACCTCGCCCCGCGCCGCCTTCTCCGCCGCCTCGTGCCGAGCCAGCTCGTCCCGCCTCCACCCCGTCGCCACCAGCGCCAGCGCCAGCGCCCCCACCGCCGATAGCCCCACCCCTCCCCACAACGCCCCCCGCAACGCCTCGCGCGCGCGGGAGAAGGCCCTCCCCGCCTCCAGTACCAGCACCCCGTCCACCTCCCCCTCGGGCCCCCCCACCGGGAAGTAGCCCACCGTCACCTGCAACTCGCCCACCGCGTAGCCCGGCCCCA
>QKJM01000793.1 GCA_003249315.1 Archangium sp. | reverse complement strand
CACGGCGCCCACGGGCACCGGACGCAGCCGCTCGTCCAACAGGTGGACACGAACATTGTCGATGGGGCGCCCGATGGGCGGCGCCTCGGGCCCGTCCCTCTCGACGGCGTGGGAGGTGACCACGTGCGTCTCGGTGGGGCCATACTCGTTGTAGACGCGGCAGTCCGGTTGGTTGGCGAGGAAGCGACGGAACGTCGGGGTGAGCTCGAGCTGCTCACCCGCGGAGATGATCTCCTTCAGAGCGGGAGCCCGGTAGCCATCGGCCAGCGCCTCCATCAGGTACTTCAGCGGCGTGAAGGGCATGAACAGCCGCTCCACCCCCTGCTCCCGGATCCTCTCGGCCAGGGCGCGCGGGTCGTAGCGCAGCTCGTCGGGAACCATCACCAGCGTCCCACCGGAGGCCAGGGTGGTGAACACCTCCTGGGTGCAGACGTCGAAGCCGCACGAGGCATACTGGAGCGTCCGCAGGGGCGCATGGTGCCGCGCGTGCCAGTCGAACAGATTGACCAGCGCGCGATGCGGCATCAGCACCCCCTTGGGCCGGCCGGTGGAGCCGGACGTGTAGAGGCAGTAGGCCAGGTGCTCCGGACCCGTCACGCCCGGAGGATCCTCACTGCGCCGCGCCTCGAGCACCGCCGCCTGCTCGTCCAGGCACAGCGCGGGCACGCCAGCGAGCAGGGGCCGACGAGCCAGCTCCTCCCGGGTGGTGATGAGGAGCCGGGCTCCGCTGTCCTGGAACATGAAGTGCAGCCGCTCCTCGCCCAGGCGCGGATCCATCGGCAGATAGGCGCCACCTGCCTTCAGGATGCCGAGCATGGCGACGAGCATGTCCGCGGAGCGCGGCAGGCAGAAGGCCACGAGGCTGTCCGCCTTCACCCCCGACTCACGCAGGAACCACGCGAGCCTGTTGGCGCGGACGTTCAGCTCCCGGTAGGTGAGCCGCTCGTCCCCGTCGAGCACCGCGAGCTGCTCGGGTGTGCGGGCAACCTGCTGCTCGACACGCGAGTGCAGGCAACCTCCCGCCATGGAGGTGGTCGCTCCCTGCCACTGGTGCAGCACCGCGACGTCCTCCTCGATGAGGCCAGCGAGCCGAGACAGCGGCTGCTGCGGCTCCCTCATGGCCGCATCCAGCAGGTGCTGGAAGTACCGCAGGAAGCGGCGGACGCTGTCCTCCTCGAACAGGTCGGTGTTGTACTCCACGTGGCACTGGATGCCGTCCGACAGGTTCGCCAGATACAGCGTCAGATCGAACGGAGCCTTGTCCACCGCCACGTCCAGCAGGGACGCCTTCACCTCCGGCAACTCGAACTCGAAGATGGCTTCGTTCTCGAACTCGACCAGCACCTGGAAGATGGGGTTGCGGCTGGTGTCCCGCCGCGGGTTGAGCGCCTTGACGATCCTCTCGAAAGGCAGCTCCTGGTGCTCATAGGCATCCAGGGTCGTCGTCCGGACACGCCTGAGCAGCTCGAGGAAGCTGGGGTCTCCGTGCAGGTCGAGCCGCAGCGCCAGTGAGTTGACGAAGAAGCCCACCAGGTTCTCGGTGCCCTCCGGACGATCCGATACCGGAGTGCCGAGGACGATGTCCTCCTGCCCCGTGAAGCGCTGGAGCATCAGGGCGAACCCGCTCAGCAACGTCATGAACAGGGTGACCCGCTGGCGCCTGCTGAACTGGCGGAGCGTCTCGGACAGCTCCGGGGGGAGCTTGAGGAAGAAGGCTCGCCCGTTGGAACTCATGACGGGCGGACGAGGATGATCCGTCGGCAGCGCCAGCACGGGCAGCTCCTGCCCGAGCCGGCTCACCCAGAAGGCCAGATCCTCCCGGGCCTTCTCCCCTTCCACTGCCTCTATCTGCCGTCGCGCGTAGTCGGCGTACGTCATCGGCAGCGGCGGGAGCCGTGCTGGCGCCCCGTTCCTCCAGGCCCGGTAGCACTCGGACAGCTCGCGGGTGAAGACGAAGGCCGACACCGTGTCGAACACGATGTGGTGTACCGACAGGACGAGCACGTGCCGGGTGGCGGAGAAGCGCAGCAGCCGGGCGAAGAACAGCGGCCCCTGCTCCAGGTCGAACAGGCGTCGGCCCTCCTCGTCCATGGCCTTGCGCACCGCGACGGTCTCGTCGGCCCCCTGGCAGTCCACCACCTCGCAGTCGAAGTCCTCCCGAGGCAGGACCTTCTGGCGCGGTTCGCCCTTCTCCGACCGGAACACCGTCCGCAGCGCACCATGGCGCTGCACCAGTTGCTTCAGCGAGGCACGCAGGGCCTGCACGTCCAGGGAACCGTCCAGGTGGATGGCCTTGGGCTCGTTGTACGTGGTCCGACCCGGGAACATCTTGTCGAGGAACCAGATGCGCTGCTGGGTGAAGGACAGGGGCGCGCCCTCCTCGGAGGAACCGCCGGAGGCCGGGCGCCGCGCATCGAAGCGCTGCTTCAGCTCGTTCACCAGGGGCAGACTGTGGCGGATCTGATCCGCCGAAATCCCGAAGTCCACGAAGCAGGAAATCTCATCGGCGCCGATGTCCAACAACGCGTCGATGATGGGGACGCAGCTCTCCACGGTGCCGATGAGGCCGCGGGACTCACAATAGCGCGCGTAGGCCCGCTGCAGCAGGAAGCGCAGATCGTCCTCGGGCGTGTTCTTGAGGTCGATGTTGAAGCCCAGGCTGTTGGTCACCTGCCCGAACAACGACAGTGAGGAGCGCAGGTAGTTGCAGAAGGGCTCGAAGGCCTCGGCGCGGGCCTTCTCGAGATCCTCTCCCAGGTAGGTGTGCAGCAGCACGACCACCTTGCCCGCGTTGGGATCCAACCCGTGCTCCGCCCGCGTCTGGCGGTACAGGCGGATGTGCTCCGCGAGCTGCTCCACCGTCTGGCTCATCAGGTTGGTGATGACGCCAAGGTCGTGCTGCGCCGCCAGACGGAAGCTCTCGGGGTTGCCGACGATGGCCGTGAAGAACGGCGGCATCGGCTGCAACGGCTTCGGATACAGCGACACCTTCACCGTCTCGCCGGCACCGGAGAGGGTCGTCACCTGCTCGCCGCGCCAGAAGCGACGGATGGTGTCGATGTCCTCGTACATGACCGACTTGTGGCGGCCGAAGTTCTCCGGGCGGAAGACGAAGTCATTGGCGTGCCAGCCGCTCGCACAGCCCAGCCCCACACGGCCGCCCGACAGGTTGTCGATCATCGACCAGTCCTCCGCCACCCGGATGGGATGGTGGATGGGCAGCACCACGCAGCCAGCGTGCAAGCGGATGTGGCGCGTCTCCCGGGCCAGCGCCGCCGCCAGCACGGAGGGGTTCGGGAAGATGCCGCCGAAGGAGTGGAAGTGCCGCTCGGGGAACCAGACGGCGTGGAAGCCGTGCTCGTCCGCGAAGCGCGCGGACTCCAGCAGCGAGTCATACTTGCCGGCCTGCGATGCATCCTGCGGGTAGTCACCGAAGAAGTAGAGGCTGAAGTCGGGTGACGCCCGCCGGTGCGGCGGGAGGCTCTCGACGGTGATGGCACCGGGGCTCGGCTTCGCCTCCACTCGGGAAATCGGAGCACCCCACGGGCTCGGAGGCTGCTCGCACGCCGCGATCGACGGAGGGGCGCTCCGCCTCTCGCTCGGGAAGAAGCCCCCCTGGCGCATCTCCAGCAGGGAGCTCTTCACGGCGTTGATGATGAACTCCACGTCGGCGTCGGTGTGGGCCGACGAGAGGAAGAAGTTCCTCCACTCCCAGATGTAAACCCCCTTGAGGATGAGGTGGTAGAAGAGCAGGTCGATGCTCCCCCGGTACTCGAAGCGGAACAGCGAGCCGAAGTGGCTGATGCGGACCGGGAAGTCCTCCTCCTGGAAGAAGCGGTTGAGGGAGCTGGCCAGGTGGTCGGTGCGCGCGTTGAGCTGCTCCTGCAACCGCGGGCTGTGCTCCTTGAGGTGGGCGAGCACGGCGCGCGCCGCCGTCATGGAGATGGGGTGCTGGATGTAGGTGCCACCGAAGAAGGTGGTCTCCCGAGTGGGGTAGCTCGCATCGCCGTACTGCCAGTAGCCCCCATCGATGCTGTCCATGATGTCGGCCCGGCCGGCGATGGCTCCGATGGGGAAGCCTCCACCGAGCACCTTGCCGTAGGTGACCAGGTCCGGCGTGACGCCGAAGAAGCCCTGCGCGCCCTTGGGGTGCGGGCGGAAGCCGGTCAGCATCTCATCGAACATCAGCACGACGCCGTGGCGCTGCGTCAGCTCGCGCAGGGCCCGGACGAACTCCGCCGGCTGACGCGAGGGATGTCGGCTCTGCACCGGCTCGACGATGACGGCGGCCAGCTCGTCCGCCATCCGCTCGATGACCTCCAGGCTGGAGGGATCGCCGTAGTCCAGGACCACCAGTTCCTGCACGGCGCTGGGAGGAATGCCGATGGAGACGGGGACGGTCTCGCGCTGCTCGCCATCCACCACCGTTCGTCCGAGCACGTTGTCGAAGTGGCCGTGGTAGGAGCCGTTGAACATCACCACCTTGTTGCGCCCGGTATAGGCACGGGCCACGCGCATGGCGGCCGAGTTGGCCTCCGTCCCCGAGTTCGAGAAGGCCGCGCGCTCCATGCCCGTCAGCTCGCACAGGAGCTGTGCCGCCACACCCGTCTCCGCGCTCCGAGGCCCGAGCTGGATGCCCCGAGACAGGTGCTCGCGAACCGCCCCCATGACGAATTCCGGCTCGTGCCCGAACAGGAGCACGCCGAACCCCATGGTGATGTCCACGTAGCGATTGCCGTCCACGTCCTCCAGCCAGGCGCCCTTGGCGCGGCGACCGGCGAGGGGGTACAGCATCTCCTTGATGCTGTCGCGGAAGCCCACCACGGCCCGGGTGTCCGCGAGCGGACGGCGGTACTTCTGGGCAATCTCCTTGGACTTGCGCGTCTTCTCGACGTAGCGCCGCACCAGGTCATCGAAGTGCGCCTGCTGCTGGGGCGTCAGCTTGCCGCCGGCCATGCCGGAGGCGCGCGAGACGTTCATGCGCGGCCCGACCTGGGCCGTCGGCGTTTCGCTCTGGACAGGGCTCTCCACGCAGGGAGCAGCCAGGGCCGGGAGAGCCGTGGTGGGCTGCTCGGGAGCAGAGGGCGCCTCCACCGGGGGAGGCGCCTCGATGGCCACCGCAGGCGCCTGCCCGCCAAGCATCGCGAGCTGCTGGGACATGAGCTGGGAGAACTGCCCCATCAGCGTCAACTGCTGGTTGATCAACCCCTGGACGCCGCTGCCCGAGGGCAGCGCCGCCGCGGGCTGTTGCACGGGGGCCACCACCGGTCGGACCTGGGCCACCGGAACCGGAGCCGGAGCCGCTGCCGGGGCGGGCGCGGCTGGCTTCAGCGCCAGGGACGGCTCCCTCACGGGCGCCGGGGCCGACGGTGGAGGCCCGGCCC
>QKJM01000111.1 GCA_003249315.1 Archangium sp. | reverse complement strand
GCGGTAGACTCCGGCGGAGGCCCCCTGCTCACCACCGCCCGCGCCACGGGCCGGCTCCACGAGGCCGTGGAGCTGTTGGAGCGGGAGATGATCCGCCAGGGACTGATGCGCACCAGCAACAACAAGAGCCGGCTGGCCCGGGAACTGGGCATCAGCCGCTCCAACCTGATCCTCAAGATCGCCAGGTACGGCCTGGACAAGGGGCTGCCCCCTGATCTCGAGGCCGACGCCTGAGCCCATGAGCCACTACTTCCGGCAGGACTTCCTCACCGTGCCCGACGGGGCCTCGCTCTACTACCAGGTGCAGGGAGACGGCGAGCCGGGGATGGTGCTGTGCGACGGGCTGGGCTGCGACGGCTTCGTGTGGAAGTACCTGGCCCCCCACCTGGAGCGCCACCACCGCGTGCTGCGCTGGCATTACCGGGGCCACGGCCGCTCGGGCCTGCCTCGTCGGCGCGAGCGGATCGGCATGCTCTACACCTGCGACGATCTCAACCGGGTGATGGACGCGGCGGAGATCCATCAGGGTGTCATCTTCGGCCACTCCATGGGCGTCCAGGTGGCGCTGGAGTTCCACCGCCGCTACGCCCACCGCGTCCGAGGGCTGGTGCTCATCTGCGGCAGCTACGGCACCCCGCTGGACACCTTCCACGACGGCACCTGGCTCAAGCGGCTCTTCCCCCTCATCCGCCTCACCGTCGAGCGCTTCCCCCGGTACGTGGCGCAGTTCACCCGCACCCTCGTCAGCACCGAGCTGGCCATGCAACTGGCGCTCGCCGTGGAGCTCAACCGCTCCCTGCTCTCCAAGAGCGACATGGTCCCCTACTTCACCCACCTGGCCAACATGGACCCGGTGGTCTTCGTCCGCACCCTGGAGTCCGCCTCCCACCACAGCGCGTGGGATCATCTCCCCCACGTGAACGTGCCCACCCTCGTCATCGCCGGCGAGCTCGACAAGTTCACCCCCGCCTGGCTCTCCCGTCGCATGGCTGCCCACATCCCCCGCGCCGAGCTGCTGATGGTGCCCCAGGGCACTCACGTGGCCCCCCTGGAGCAGCGCGAGATGGTGGAGCTCCGGGTGGAGCGCTTCCTGCGCGAGCGCCTGCTCTCCCCCTCGGCCTCCGGGGAGCCAGGTGCGAATTCCGGGGAAGAGCCCACGGTTCCCCTCCCGACCGTGACGAAGGGGTGAACTCCCGACCGCCTCGCCCCCCTGGTGCCTGCCACATTGCAGGCGGGGACCTCGCGGCATATAAGCGCCCGCCTCCCGCGTTTCACGGGACTCAGGCAGGTCCGCCCACATGGGGCTGGACCCGGCCATCCATCTTCTGCACCCGGCTTCCGTCAATGATCGCCCGAGAGAACATCCGCAACATCGCCATCGTCGCTCACGTCGACCATGGAAAGACCACCCTCGTAGACCACATGCTCCGCCAGGCGGGCATCTTCCGCAGCAACGAAGCGGTGGCCGAGCGAGTCATGGACTCGAACGACCTCGAGCGCGAGAAGGGCATCACCATTCTCGCGAAGAACACCGCCGTCCACTACAAGGGGACGCAGATCAACATCATCGACACCCCGGGCCACGCGGACTTCGGCGGTGAGGTGGAGCGCGGCCTGCGCCTGGTGGATGGTGTCATCCTCCTGGTGGACGCGGCCGAGGGCCCCCTGCCCCAGACGCGCTTCGTGCTCAGCAAGGCGCTGGGCATGGGTCTGAAGACGGTGCTCGTCATCAACAAGATCGACCGCCAGGACGCCCGCCCCCGGGAGATCCTGGACATGGTCTACTCGCTCTACATCGACCTGGGCGCGGACGATCAGCAGCTCGAGTTCCCCGTGCTGTACACGATCGCCCGCCAGGGCCTGTGTACGCCGGATCTGGACACGCCGGGCACGAGCCTGGCGCCCCTCTTCGAGGCGATCCTCTCGCACATCTCGCCCCCGCCGGTGGGGAACCAGGAGCAGCTCCAACTCCTGGTGGCCAACCTGGACTATGACGACTACGTGGGCCGCCTCGCGGTGGGCCGCGTCCAGTCGGGCAAGCTCGCGCCCAACATGCCGGTGACGGTGATGCGCGAGGGCGGCAAGCTGCAGCCGGGGAAGATCGTCAAGCTCTACGGCTTCTCGGGCCTCAAGCGGGTGGAGATCCCGGAGGCGGGCCCCGGGGAGATCGTCTCCATCGCCGGCATCGAGGACATCTCCATCGGCGACACCATCGCCGATCCGGAGAAGCCGGTGGCCCTGCCGCGCATCACCGTGGACGAGCCCACGATGATGATGATCTTCAAGGTGAACGACGGGCCGCTGGCCGGCAAGGAGGGCAAGTTCGTCACCAGCCGCAACCTGCGCGAGCGTCTGTACCGCGAGGCCTACCGAAACGTGGCCATCCGCGTGGAGGACACGGAGAGCCCGGACGCCTTCCGCGTGGTGGGTCGCGGCGAGCTCCAGCTCGCGGTCATCATCGAGACGATGCGCCGCGAGGGCTACGAGCTGACGGCCTCCAATCCGGAGCCGGTCATCAAGCACATCGACGGCCAGCTCCACGAGCCGATGGAGCTGCTCTTCTGCGACGTGCCCGAGAACAGCGTGGGCGCGGTGACGGAGCGGCTGGGGCCTCGCAAGGGCCGCATGGTGGACATGGGCGGCCTGGGCGGCGGGCGCACGCGTCTCCAGTTCCGGATTCCGGCGCGCGGGCTGATCGGCTTCCGCTCGGAGTTCCTCACCATCACCCGTGGTGAGGGCATCATGAGCAGCCAGTTCGACGGCTACGAGCCGTGGCAGGGCTCCATCACCAAGCGGTCCAACGGCGCGATCGTCTCGGACCGCCTGGGCGAGACGGTGCCCTACGCCCTCTTCAGCATCCAGGAGCGCGGGCAGCTCTTCGTGGGCGCGGGCGTGACGGTGTACGAGGGGATGATCATCGGCGAGAACGCCCACCCCTCGGAGCTGAACGTCAACGCCTGCCGAGAGAAGAAGCTGACGAACATCCGCGCCGCCGGCCGTGACGAGAACGTCATCCTCGTCCCGCCGAAGGAGATGTCCCTGGAGAAGGCGCTGGAGTGGATCGCCGACGACGAGCTGGTGGAGGTGACGCCCAAGTCCGTGCGCATGCGCAAGAAGGCGCTGAGCTTGGGCGAGCGCTACCGGGCCGGAGGAACCAGGGGTGAAATCCCTCACCCCAGCCCTCTCCCAGAGGGAGAGGGGGCATACACGGTGAGGAACCAGGGGTGAAATCCCTCACCCCAGCCCTCTCCCAGAGGGAGAGGGGGCATACACGGTGAGGAACCAGGTTGGACCCTCTCCCCCTGGGAGAGGGACGGGGTGAGGGTGCCGGACCCACGTGGGTTCAGCACCCTCGTTCCATCCGAGGGCAGTGGGCTCAGAACGTGTATTTCACCCGCGGGAAGATGGCGAAGGTGAGGATGTTCGGCCCGAGGATGTAGCGGGCCAGGACATCCGCCCCCACGGAGAAGTGGTCCATCGGCGTCGCGTACTCCAGGCCGATCCCCACCCCCGCGTTCGGCGCCAGCATCGACCTGCCCGGATCACCCTCGCCCGCCGGCGCCGGCTCCAACCGCGTCAGACCGGCCGCCACCTTCGGCGCCAGGTAGAGCCGATCCGCCAGTGGCACCATGTAGGCCGCTGTCAGATCTCCGAAGGCAACCGTGAAGTTGTCCGACATGCGGCACAGGTCCGATCCAGGCTCGTACCCGGCGAAGCAGTTCGCCGCCGACGCGCCCAGCCCGAAGTGGACCCCCAGCGACAACCTCTCCGTCAGATCGTACCCCACCCCGAGCTGCAGGTACGTCTGCGCATTCGAGTACGCATTCTCGCCGCCCAGCGTGAAGAAGGCGCCGATGTCCGCCTCCGTGAAGAAGCCTCGCCTCACCTCCAGCGGGACGCCCTCCGGCGGCGTCTCGGCCAGGGCCGTCGTGGGAAGTACCGCGAGCACTGCGAGCAGCAGAGGCGTCCTCTTCATCGGGAAATCCCTCACCCTAGCCCTCTCCCAGAGGGAGAGGGGACATACACGGTGTTCAACCCGGCTAGTCTCCCGCCGGCGAGAAGAGCCAGGGGTAGGTCACCGCCACCACGCCTCCGCCCTTCGGCTCCGGGAACTTCCAGCGGCGGATGCGTGACAGCATGCAGCGCTCGGCCGCCGCGTTGTTCAGCGTCGTCTCCGTCACCGTCGCCTCCGTCACCGCTCCCGACGGATCGATCGTGAACGCCACTGCCACCTTCCCCGCGAGATCCGGGCTCTTGTTCAGCTCCGTCTCGTAGCAGTACTTGATCTCGTTCTGATGGCGGCGGATCACCTTGGCGATCACGTCCTTGTCCAGGCCGCCGATCACCGTCGTCTTCCCGGGGATGATCTTGGTGACCGTCTTCCCCCGTCCGCCCAGATCGATCCCTCCGCTACCGCCGGTGCCCCGACCCGTGCCCTGGGTGCCGAGGCCCCCCAGGCCCAGCGCGGTCCCCCCACCGCCGCTGCCCTGTCCACGCGAGCCCATGCCGCCCACACCGTGCGCATCCCCCTGGCCCGCTCCACCCTTGAGTCCGCCCAGCGCGTTGTTGATGCCCGTGCCCAGACCGCCCGGACCGAAGACGTTCGAGGCTCCACCGTTCAGTCCCTTGAGCGCACCGAGGAGGCCCACCTTCCCCACCTTCTTCCGATCTTCCTCGCGCTTGTTCCTGTTGGCGACGGAGGTGCCCGCCCTGGAGGGATCCGCCTCCTCCTTCTTCGCTTCCCTCTTGCCGAACTTGCCCTCGTCGTCCTTTGCCTTGGCGCCCTCCTCCACCCCCTGGAGGTTCAGCCTCTTCGCCTCGAGCTTCTTCTGAGGGGTGACCAGGAACTTCGCCACCCGCTGCTGACTCGCGAAGATGTCGTCCTCCGCCAGCAGCTCCGAGCGCGGCGTCAGCAGCATGGCCACCACCACCGCCGCGGCCGCCAGCAGGCAGGTGCTGGCGATCTTGAACCAGGTGTAGTCCATCTCGGCCAACGCGCTCACCCGCACCGCCGGGGAGGGCCGTACGTAGCGCACCACGAAGGCCAGCGTGCCGAACGCCACCTCCGCCCGCTCGTGCAGCTCCAACGTGTACACGTGCTCCTGGCCCGAGGCCTTCAGCCGCCCCTCCGTGCGCAGCTCCTCCTTCGTCCGCACATCACCGTCACGGGTGATGATGACGCCCGAGCCCTCTGGCACGTGCAGCTCGTACTGCTCGCCCCGAGCCACCGCCAGCACGTGACGCGCGCCCACCTGGGCGTCGAACACCTGGAAGCCGTTCTTCCGCCCATCACCGATGGTGACCGGCACGCCGTCCCGGAAGTGCTGTACCTCCAGCAGCTTGTCGCCCCACAGCAGCGACACCTGCAGCACCCGATCCTCCTTCGTGGGCCGAGCCGCGGGCGGCAACGGCTCCTGAAGGTGTACCGGTATCGGCTCCTTCACGGGCACCGGCACCCTCACGAGCACCGGCTCCTTCACGAACACCGGCTCTCCGAAGAGCACCTCCACCCGCGAGCTGCCCACCCGCAACACATCTCCGGGGACGAGCACCCGCGGCATGCTCAGCCGCTGGTCGCCCACCTGGGTCCCTCCTTCACTGCCCAGATCGATGGCCGTCACGCCCCCGCTGGCATCGACCTTCAGCATCACATGAAGGTTGGAGACCCTTGGATCCAGGAGCTGCACTCCCGCTCCGACCCCCGAGCCAACAATCACGCTCTCCGCCACGGACACGGCCTCCTGCACGGAGCCATCCGGCCCGGTGATCCGCAGCGTCAATCCATTCTTCTGCCCCGCCGCCATGAGGATCCTTCCTCCTCCCTTCCGTCCCGGAAACGAACGCCCACCGTGCTAGAGATTGTCGACCGACTTCTGCAACTCGGGGATGAAGTTGTCCCGGACCCTGATGAGGCTCTGGAAGTCCGTCTCCTTCCGATTGAGGACATATGAACCCTCCGGCTTGGTGAGCTCGCCCTCCACCGCCACGTCCGTGAAGTCGATGACTGTCTTCTTCTTGTAGACGGTGCGATCCTCCTCCTGGATGATCTTCACCCGGGTCCGCTCCGACTCCTCGGCGACCGCCGGGCCCGCCCACACCACCGCCATCCACACCATCGCAGCCAGTCGTCTCATGTCAGTCTCCTTGCTCCCATCGAGTGGGACAGTGGGACTTCGGTGAGGTTCCAGCCAGCTCCCTTGCACGCCCTGCACCAACGGCCAAGGTCGCGGAATTCCAGAGGAGAGACTCCAGACAGAGCACCGCGGTACCCTGTATGTGGAAAAATTTTCCCACCAGGGCTTGTAGGTTATTCGGCCCGCGGGACCTCCTCCGGGGTCGGCTCTGGAGTCTGGAGTTGTCTGCTTTTGCGCATGGCCTCGATGCCCTGAAGCTTCGCCTCGATGCGCTGCCGCTCCTCCGGGCTCGTCGTGTCCAATTCCTTGCATCGCTGGAGGAAGGAGATGGCCTTGTCCCAGCCGGAGCGCTCGACGGAGTAGGCGTGGCCCGCGCCACAGATGGCCTCCGGATGGTCCGCCCGCAACGCGAGCACCTTCTCGAAGGACTCGCCCGCGGAGATCCCCTTCCTGGGATCTCGCCCCTTCTGGCCGTCCAGCGCGTAGGCATTGAAGAGCCAGGCTTCGAGGGAGTCGGGCTCCAGCTCGGTGACCTTGGAGAATGCGCGCTCGGCGCCGGCGTAGTCGCGCCAGGCCAGCGCCAGGGCGCCGAGGTTGAGGTAGCCCGGAACGAAGCGCTCATCCAGGGACACCGCCTTCTGGAACTGGGCGAGCGCGCTGGGCCGATCGTCCAGCTTCAGGTAGATCATCCCCAGGTTGTTGTAGATGCCCGGATCCTTCTCATCGAGCTTGCGTGCATTGACGAGCACCAGCTCCGCGAGCCGGTAGCGCCCCTGCTCGTAGTAGACGAGCGACAGGTTCTTGTACGCCTCGGCATCGTCCGGGTGGCGCGCGAGCACCCGTCGGGCGGTCGCCTCGGCCTGTGGGTACCTGCCGGCCAGCCGGTAGGCCACGATGAGGTTGTTGAGCAGGGAGACCTCCTGCCCGAGCTCCGGCGCCTTCAACCCTTCCTCGTAGAGGGCGATGGCCTCCGCGTACTTCTCCTGGATGCGGTAGAGCCGGCCCAGGTTGAGCAGCGTGGGCACGTGACGAGGCTCGAGGTGGCGCACCTTCTCGTAGGCGTCCTGGGCGTCCTCCATCCGGCCCAGGCGCTCGGCGATGATGCCGAGGTTGAACCGAGCGTCGACTGTCTCGGGCGCCTTCTCCAACACCTCGCGGAAGCCCTTCTCCGCGGCCTCGTAGTCACCGAGGCCGAAGGCGGCGACGGCCTCGGCGAACACCTCCCGCGCGGGCCTCTCTGGCGGTGCGGGAGGTGGAGGAAGAGGCACCGGAACGACGATCGGCGCGGGCTTCTCCACCTGATGACGGGTGGTGGCGCACGCGGGGGCGAGGAGCAACGCGGCGGTCACGAGGGCGCGGCGGAGTACCTGGAACCTGGAATCCACCTTCAAGGCTTCACCTCCTCCTGCTGGCCCACGGGGCTTCCGGGATCCTTCACCACGTCGGCGGTGACGAAGAACTCGCTGCCGCGGAAGGGAACCCGACGTACCTCGGCGTAGGAGCCCGGGCGGTAGTGGTTGAGCTGATCCTGCGCGGCCAGTGTCCACGTGTTGTAGAGCGACAGCTCGTAGGCCTTCTCCAGGGCCTTCTCGAGCGCCTCGGTGGCCTTGTCCTCCAAGGGGAGCGCGAGGTTCTGCAGCTCGCCGCGGTACATGGCGACCTGCTCCTCGTCGAGCCCGGGAGGATCCGGCGACTCGAGGACGTTGCGCGCGAAGTCCGCGTAGGCCAGGCCCAGGCGGGTGAGCGCGGCGATGCCCCATTCGCCCGAGCCGATGGCCAGCACGGACGTGTAGGCCTTCTCCAGTCGCTGCAGGGCCTGCTGCTTGGAGGCCAGATCCCTCTGGATGGTGGCCACACGCGTGAAGTGGATGTCCACGAAGCGCTGCCACGCTGGCTCCACCTCGAGGAAGCGCACGTGGCCGTAGGCATTGAGCAGCTCCGGCTTCTGCCGCTCCGCCGCGGGCAGCCTCGACCAGCTCCGGAGCAGCTCGCGCTGCGTGCGCTCGACGCTCCGAGTGTCCTTCAGCTTCTGGTACGCGAGGAACTGTCGGTAGCGTGCCAGGTACACCTGGGAAGCAGAGGTGCGCGCGTCGCGCCCATACCTGTCGATGAAGGACGCGAAGGCGCGCACGGCCTCCAACCACTTCCCGTCCTCCTCGTGGACGATGCCGATGTTGAAGGCGACCCGCGGCACGTCCTCGCGGGTCTTGAAGCGCTTCATGTAGGCCCGCCAGGCCCCGATGGCCTCGTCCCTGGCGCCGACACCCGCCCACCAGAGGCCGGCGTTGAAGAGCGCATCCGGCACCCACGGCTCGGCCTCGGCGAGCAGCGCTCGGCGCTCCTCGTTCTTGTCACGAGAGCGAGAAGCCTTGTCGTGCGCATCCACGAAGGCGGCGTACAT
>QKJM01000900.1 GCA_003249315.1 Archangium sp. | reverse complement strand
GGAGGTTGAGTCCGAAGCCGGCGGCGATCTTCTTCCCGATGCTCATGGAACCCTTTCCTCGGAGAAGTCGAAGAAGAGGCGCTCTTCCTTCAGCAGGGCCTCTCCCTCGAGCACGATGACGCCGTCCTGGCTGATGCCGGACAGCAGGGCCCGCTCCCGAGGGGCGAGCGTGGGCGGCGGAGGCAGCAGCGCGGCGCGGGAGAGGCCGCGGACCTCCTCCACCACGTCGGTGCGCAGACCGAACTCGGGCTTTCGTGTACCCACCACGAGCACGGGGCCCTGGGTGGTGGGGGTGGTGCGTCCGAAGAGAGGGGCGAGCTCCACCACTGGCAGCACCTCGCCTCGCAGCAGGGTAAGGCCACGCAGCAGGGGGGGCGCGCCCGGCAGGGTTGCCAGCTCGACGGCTCGCAGCACCTCCAGCACGAAGTGCGAGCCCAGCGCGTAGCCCTGCTCGCCGGAGCGGAAGTGGACGAGCTCCAGCGGTGGCTCCTCGGTGCCCACCCGAAGGGGTGGACGGGCCAGGGTACGCGCGCGCTCCTCCAGCAGGGCGGCCTGCTCCTCGGGGGAGGGCGCGGCGGCGGCCTCGGTGGCGGCGGCGAGCCGGGCCAACCGCTGCCAGGCCGCGCTCCAGTCCAATCGGCCCTCGTTGTCGTCACTGCCCCGTGCCATCAGTGGTTCTCCTCGGCCTCCTCCCGTTCCAGGCGAGTGCGCTCAGCGCGGGCCACGGCCTCCAGCTTGCTGGCGCTCTCGCCATCGGACAGAGGCACCGGCGCCTCGGGAGGGAGCACGGCGCACAGCGACTCGGCGGTGCGGAAGGCGCGCTTCGCCCCCTGAGGGTCTCCCTGGCGCCGGAGGATGATGCCGAGCGTCAGGTGGGCCACGGCCAGGGAGGGCTCGAGGTAGAGCGCCTGGCGCACCGCGCGCTCGGACTCCGGCAGGCGGCCCATTCCCAGGAGTAACAAGGCCTCCAGGTAGCGCAACTCCCCGGCCAGAGGGTGACGGGCGGCGGCCTCGGCGCAGGCATGCACGGCGGCTCGGAGGTCCAGGTTGGCCAGGGCGCGCACGGCTACCGCGGCGGCACCCGGGTCCTCCTGGAGCACCCCGGCCCGCAGGGCCGCCTCGTGCCAGTCCCCGCGTGCGAGGGCCTGTCGGGCCTCCTCCACTCCCGGGAGCGCGGAGTCGGGAGCGGCGATGGGAGGTGGCGGCTGGGGGGCGGCCTGGGGTGGTGCGAGAGGCAGCGCCGCGGCCGGTGGGGCGGGCGCCTCGGCGGGAGTGACGCGGTGGGCGATGCGCGGGGCCTTCGGAGTGGCGCCGGGCCGGCGATAGACGATGCCCCAGTCGGTGACGAGCGTGTCGAAGGGAGCGAACTCGTTGAGGGAAGGGTCCGAGGGGCCGGTGATGAGGAAGCCGCCTTCGGCGAGGGTGGCGTGGAGTTGGTGGGCCACCGCCTGGATGGTGGGTCGGTTGAAATAGATGAGGACGTTGCGGCAGAGGATGACGTCCATTTCCCGGATGCCGGAGGTGGCGGAGGGCCAGCTCGGCTGGGCGAGGTTGAGGTAGCCCAGGTGGACGTGCTCGCGGACCTGGCGCTCCAGGTGGTAGCGCTTGCCTTCCTGGTGGAGGAAGGGCCACATCCGGTGGGCCTGGGGACCGCGCAGGGACCAGTCGCCGTAGGTGGCCGCCCGGGCCCGGGCGAGGGCGGCGCGCGACACATCCGTGCCATACACCCGCATCCGGTCCTCGTACCCCTCCTCCATCATCAGCACCGCCAGCGAGTAGGGCTCCTCGCCAGAGGCGCAGCCGGCGCTCCACAGGCGCACCACGTGCTCCGGGCCCCGGCGCCGGGAAATCTCCGGCAGGGCCTCCTGGCGCAGGAAGTCGAAGTGCTCCGGGTTGCGGAAGAAGTACGTCTCCCCGATGGTGAGCTCCACCAGCAGGTCGTCCAGCAGGGCCGGGTCCTCCTCCAGCCGGGCCTGGTAGGTTTCAAGGTCGGAGAGGCCCGCGCGGACCATGGCCCGGTGGATGCCTTCCAGGGCGGCGGGGGGGCAGCTCGGAGGCCGCAGGCCGGCGCGCTCGGCCACCAGCCCGAGGATGGCCACGTAGACGGGATGGTGCCAGGCGTGGGAGCCCTCAATCACCGGGAGGCACCTCCTTCCGCGAGCGCCTCGTCCAGCTCGAGGGACTCCGCCTCGGAGAGGAAGGTGCGCAGGTCGTGCAGGAGCACCAGCCCGTCTGACAGCTTGAGGGCCCCGGCGACGTACCCCACCCCCGGCAGCTCCTGGGGCGTCTCGTCGAGCATCCCCGTCTCCAGGGTGAGCAGCTCCTCGGCCC
This sequence comes from Archangium sp., assembly GCA_003249315.1. Taxonomy (GTDB): domain Bacteria; phylum Myxococcota; class Myxococcia; order Myxococcales; family Myxococcaceae; genus QKJM01. The sequence continues at coordinate 3,075 of QKJM01000900.1, read as the reverse complement.
GGTCCACCCTCAGCACCACCCGGCGGGAGCCGGCCTGGGCCACCACCAGGTGGTCCGCGGACGAGAGGGGGCGGGTCGGCAGGCGGAAGCGGCGGCGCAGGTCCAACACCGGCAGCAGCTCTCCGCGCAGGTTCACCAGGCCCTCCACGACCGCCGGCGCCCGGGGCAGCGGGGTGAGGCGCACCGCCCGGACGAGCTCGCATACATCCCCCAGGGGCAACGCATAGCGCTGCCCCTCCAACGTGAAGAGGAGGACCTCGCGAGGTGCTGGCGTCATCTGTCTCCCAATCCTGCGCAGTCTAGGCCGGGGCCGCAGGCTCGGCCCCCCGGAGGCAGGGAGGACGGGGAGGTTGGTCTTCTGATGGACAACCGCGGGCGGGGCGGGACGGTCCGGAATATGCGGAGGGGTGCTCCCCCCTCTCCCGGCCGAGCCTCTGCCTGGGGTGGGAGGGGCCAATCCACTTCTCGCCGGCGAGAAGTGAAAGTGGGCGGCTGCAACCGGAGGCGGACCCAGGCATCGTAGCGCCCGCCATGGTACGTCACGTCATCGTCGTGGGAGCGGGACCCGGAGGCCTGTCGGCGGCCATCAACCTCGCGGGGTTGGGCCTGAAGGTCACCGTGGTGGAGAAGGAGCCCATTCCAGGGGGCCGGATGAAGGGTCTCCGCCTGGGCGAGCAGGGCGAATACGCCGTGGATACCGGCCCCTCCATCCTGCAGCTTCCGGGGGTGCTCGAGCGCATCTTCGCGCGCTCGGGCAGGCGCCTCGCGGACTACGTGCGGCTGATGCCGCTGGAGACGAACACCCGGGTACACCTCTGGGACGGCACCTGGCTGGACACCACGCGGGACGCGGCGCGCATGGAGAAGGAGGTGGCGAAGTTCGGCCCGGACAAGGCGGAGGCGCTGCGCCGCTGGCTGGAGGAGAGCGAGCGGAAGTACGCCATCGCCTACGAGAAGTTCATGGCCACGCACGCGGACGGCCTCGGCTACTACGCCCCCTGGCGGCTGGCCTCCACCCTGCGCTTCAAGCCCTGGCAGACGCTCTACCAGCACCTGGACGACTTCTTCCACGACGACCGGCTCACCTACGCGCTCGCCTACCCCAGCAAGTACCTGGGGTTGCACCCCACCACGTGCTCCTCGGTGTTCAGCGTGATTCCGTACCTGGAGCTGGCCTTCGGGGTGTGGCACGTGGAGGGCGGCTTCCGGGAGCTGGCCCGGGGGATGATGCGGTGCGCGGAGGACCTGGGGGCCACCTTCCGGCTGGGGACGCCGGTGGAGCAGGTGCTGGTGGAGTACGGCCGGGCGGCGGGAGTGCGGCTGAAGGGCGGCGAGCGGCTGGAGGCGGACGCGGTGGTGGTGAACGCGGACCTGCCCTACGCGGCGCAGCGGCTCGTCCCGGCCGAGGCGCGCGCTGGCACCCGGCTGAGCGATGCCTCGCTGGAGCGGGCCCGCTACTCGTGCAGCACCTTCATGGCCTACTACGGGTTGGACCGGGTGTACGACGAGCTACCCCACCACCTCATCTACCTCTCCGAGGCGGCCCGGCGCACGGACCGCGAGGCGCTGGAGGACCGGAAGGTGGACGTGGAGGACCCGCCCTTCTACGTGTGCAACCCGTGCGTGACGGACCCCTCGGGGGCGCCCGAGGGCCACTCTACCTTGTACGTCCTGGTGCCAACGCCCAACACCTCGCGTCCCGTGGACTGGGCGGCCACGGAGCGCGTCCTGCGCGAGCGGATTCCGGACATGCTGGAGAAGGTGGGGATGAAGGGGGTGCGCCGGCACCTGCGCGCCGAGCGCTATTTCACCGCGGAGACGTGGCGGGACGACTTCAACGTCTTCCGGGGGGCCGTCTTCAACCTCTCCCACAACTGGACGCAGCTCGGGCCCCTGCGCCCGCGCGTGAAGAGCCCCGATGTGGAGGGGCTCTACTGGGTGGGAGGTGGTACCCACCCCGGCAGCGGCTTGCTCACCATCATGGAAAGCGCCAACATCGCCGCTGACTATCTCTCCCGGGAGGCGGGCAAGGGCCCGCTTCTCGAGTGGCCCTACGTGCCGCCGCCTGGCTCGTCGCCCGCCGTGGAGTCTCCCTCCGTGCAAGAAGCGCGCACGGGGTGAGGCGAGCGCGCGGGGGGCATGCTAGGACGGGGCTCCCTGTTGCAACCGGAAAGCATGAACGAAGCGCTGCGAACCCTGTTGGCCGATGGTGTGATTGACGAGGTGGTGGGTCGCCTCAAGAGTGGCAAGGAGGCGGACGTGTGGCTGGTGAGCCACGGCGGTGAGGTCATCGCGGCCAAAATCTACAAGGAGCGCGACAAGCGGAACTTCCGCAACAACGTGGACTACCGGGAGGGGCGGCAGGTGCGCAACAGTCGCACCGCGCGCGCCATGGCCAAGGGCAGCCGCTTCGGGCAGCAGGCCTCCGAGGACGCGTGGAAGTCCACCGAGGTGGATGCGCTCTACAAGCTGCAGGCGGGCGGGGTGTGCGTGCCTCGCCCGGTGCTCTTCTACGAGGGCGTGCTGCTGATGGAGCTGGTGGTGGACCTGGACGGCCAGCCGGCGCCGCGCCTGGTGGAGGCGGAGCTCACCCCCGAGGAGGCTCGGGCGCTGTACTTCGACTTGCGCAACCAGGCCGTGCGGATGCTCTGCTGCGACCTCATCCACGGGGACCTCTCCGCCTACAACATCCTCCTGGGCAACCGGGGCGCCACCGTCATCGACTTTCCCCAGGTGGTGGACGCGGCGGCCAACAGCAAGGCCGAGTTCTTCTTCAATCGCGACCTGGAGAACCTGCGTCGCTACTTCGCCGCCGTGGACCCGGGCCTGGAGGCCCGGGCGGGGGACGCGCACGAAATCTGGCGCGCCTATACGCGGCGGGAGCTGACGCCGGACTTCGAGCCCACCGGGAAGTGGCAGGGCCCGCCGCGGGGACGTCGCGTCGCGGGCCCCCGCGATGGAGAGGGTCGCGGAGGCGGGGAGCGCTTCCAGAACGGGCGTCCGCCACGGCAGGAGGGTGGGGGGCAGCTCTCGCGTGGAGAGGGGCGCGGAGGAGAGGAGCGCTTCCAGAACGGG
>QKJM01000458.1 GCA_003249315.1 Archangium sp. | reverse complement strand
CGGTACGCTGCTGTCCGCCCGCCGCGGGCGAGATGGCCAGCTCGTCGCCATCAAGGTGTCCCACCGAGGCGGAACCGCCGCCGAGGAGAGCCTGCACCGCGAAGCCGAGGCGCTGCGCGCCATCGGGCCACCCACCGTGCCCGAGGTGTACGAGACGGGCCGGCTGGCCATGGGCTCGCCCTACCTCGTCATGCAGTTCGTCACCCATCCATTGCTGGCCGAGCTCCTGGCGCGGCAGGAGGGATCACTGCCCGAGGCGAGCCGCCGGGCACTGGCGCTGGTGGAAGCGCTCGAGACCGTACACCGCCGAGGCCTCATCCACTGCGACCTCAAGCCGGAGAACATCTTCGTCGACGAGGCCGCCGGGAGCGTGGGCTTCTTCGACTTCGGACTGGCACGGCCGCTCGTCGTCACGGAGGACGAGGCTCGCTCCTGCGACGGGCAGATCTACGTCGGCACCGCCGAGTACATGGCGCCCGAGCAGTGCATGGGGGAGGCGCTGGACTCGCGAACGGACGTATATGCCGCGGGGGTGCTCCTCTACGAGCTGCTCACCGGCCGGACGCCCTTCTTCGGCCCCACCGCGGACGTCCACCGCGCCCACCTCACGCGCCGCCCTCCCCGCCCCTCCGAGTTGGGCGCGGTCCCCCTCGCCCTGGAAGAGGTGGTGCTGCGCTGCCTGGCCAAGGAGCGCTCCCGCCGCTACACCTCCGCCCGCGAGCTGTCCCTCGCCGTGAGGCGGGCGCTGGAGCGACCCGCCCTGACACCCGCTCCCCAACGCGCCGCGCCTCCGAGTCCGTCCGCCGCTGCTCCTTGCTCCGTGGCCGTGCTCTTCCTGCGCTCCGGTGTCAACCCCGTCACGCTCCAGAAGGTGCTGGCCCAATGCGGCGGACAACTCGCCTTCCAGAAGGGCACCTGTTTCGCCGCCGTCTTCGATCCGAAGGCCGAGGCCCATCCCCTCCAGGGCGCCCACCAATGCGCCGAGCGCGTGCTCGCCGAGGGGATCGCCGTCACCGCCCTGGTGGACGTGGCCAAGGTGAAGATGCTGCGTCATGCCCACGGGCCTCCTCGCTACCTCAGCGCCATCTTCTCCCGCCCGGAGAGCTACCCCACCGAGAGGGATCCGCACACGTTGCTGCTGACGGCGGCGGCGGTGAAGACGCTGCCGCAGATGCTCTTCGTCCCGGTGCCGGAGCGCCCGGGCCTGTTCTGCAAGGCGCCCCCCCCGGAGGCCAGCGAAGACACCTCCACCGTGCTACGACTCGAGCGCGGGTTGCTGGTGGGCCGACAGCGGGAGTTGGAGACGCTGGAGAGGAGCGCCTGCACGGCGGTGCGGCAACAGAGCCCCACCCTGGCGACCGTGAGAGGTGACCGGGGGCTGGGCAAGAGCCATCTGGCCGCCGCGCTCCTCCATCGCCTGAGGCAGCAGTTCCCCGGGGCCCGCGTCCTCTCCCTGCGCGTGCGCGCGCCGGTGCAGGGGGACGCAGAGGGGACCCTCCGCCTGCTGCTTCGCCGGACACTGGGGAAGAGGGACTCCGAGCTGGAGGAGGCCGCCTGCCGCGCCCGGTTCGAGGAGCTGTTGGGAGCCGAGCAGGCCCACGAGCTGTGGCCCGTGGCGGCCAGTTGCCTGGGCTGGCTCACCCCTACCACCGGCCTGTCGAGCCAGGCAGCCGCCCCCGGCGCCCTGCGTGCGCTCTCGGTACGCACCGTCGGCGAGTTGCTGGCGGCCAGTGCCCGGACCCGCCCCCTGCTGCTGTTGCTGGACGATGCCCACCTGGCCGAGAACGTGGCCCTGGAAGCGCTCGAGTACGCCGCGCGCGCCGAGTCCCGGCTTCCCCTCTGGGTATGCGTGTTCTCCCTCCCCGGCTTCAAACGCGCCCACCCCCAGTGGGGCTCGCGCGCCGCCCACCACCACTCCCTGCGACTCAGCCCCCTCGCCCTCTCAGACGCGATGGAGCTGTGCCGCGCCGAGCTGCACCCCGCCGAGAACGTACCCGAGGAGGCCCTGGCGCGGCTGGCCGAGCGCGCTCAGCGCGTGCCCCTCTTCATCGTCGAGCTGATGCGCGGCCTCAAGCGCCAGGGAATGGTGCGCCAGCGCCCTGGTGGGAGCTGGTACCTGGCCACCGACGAGCTGGAGCAGGTGCCGGAAATCCACCTCGTGGAGTGGCTGACCCAGCATGAGCTGTCGGCCATGCCCGCCGAGCTCACCGCGCACACCCGGCTTTGCGCGCTGCTGGGCAGCGACTTCGGCTTCGAGGAAGTGGAGGGAGTGGTGGAAGAGCTGGAGCGCGAGGGCGGCGCCTCCGACTTCCCCCTGGATCCGCGCCATGCCACCCGCCGGCTGGTGGAGCTGGGGCTGCTGGTGGCCCACCCGCAGGAGGGCCTGCGCTTTCGCAACGAGCTGATGCGGGAGGCGGTGGCTCGCTCGGTGTCCGAGGCCTGGCGCTGGCACATCCACCGCGCGGCTCACCAGTACTACCTCCGCGAAGTCTGCCGCGGCGGACGCCAGCGTCTGCCGCGACTGGCCTTCCACGCCGCCTCCTGTGGACAGCGGATGGAGGCCTCCGCCCTCTACATGGAGCTGGCCGAGTCGGCCCGGAACCATCACGCCTACCTGGAGGCTGAGGCCACCTACACCCGCACCCTGGAGCTGCTACCAGAGACGGTCGGCACGTGGTGCCTCGCCGCCCTGCGCGGCCGGGGTCTCATGCGCTACCGGGTGGGCCGCTACGAAGACTCCCTGGCCGATCTGGCGCGCGCCCGGGAGATGGCCCGGCAGCTCGGCAACACACGAGAGGAGGTGGAGGTCCTGCTGGACGAGGCCACCGCGCTGGATTGGACCAATGACTACACACGCTCCGCGGAGCGCGTCGAGCAAGCGCTGTCCCTGGCCATCACGGCCCGGCTGGACACTCCGCTGCTGCAGGTGCGGCTGCTGCTCGGCCTGGGGTGCGTCCTGTTCCGCCAGGGGCAGTGGGAGAACGCCCGCGTCCTGCTGGAGGCCTCCGCGACGCTGGGAACCCGCCTGGGGAACACCGGCTACGAATCGCGCATCATCTCCCTGCTGCTGCTGGGCTTCATCCTCCCCAACATGGGCCGCATCGATGACGCGCAGCGGGTGCTGGAGGAGTGCATCACCGCCTGCACCGAGCGCGGAGACAAGCTGCACCTGGGCAGCGCCATCAACAACCGCCGCAACCTCTGGGTGGCGCGGGGAGACCTCACGCGGGCGCTGGAGGATCAACAGCACTTCAAGCGGCTGGGTCGGGAGCTGGGCATGGTGGGCTGGGAATACTTCGCCGAGCACAATCAGGGAGAGCTGCACTACCAGGCGGGAGACCTCCGAGCGGCCGAACACCACATCTCGCGGGCGATGGAGCTGGAGCGCAACCACCCGGAGGTAGCGCCCCGTCCGTGGAGCCTGCTGCTGCGGGCCCGGGTCCTGGCCTACGAGGGGCGGGAGGAGCAGGCCCGCCAGGCGCTGCGAGCCATCCGCGAGGCGCTGGCGGAGCGGTCAGGAACGGAGCTCAGCCCCTCCGAGTCCGTCCTCTTCTCGCTGGTGGAGATGACCACGCGCCCGACCCCGCCCGAGGAGTGGCAGGCCCTGCGAGCGCGCTCGGACACGTGCTCCATGGAGCAGGAACCGCTGGAGGTGCTGGAGGTTCAGGCCCTGGCCCGGCTGCGGCGGGGCGAGCGCCAGGAGGCATTGCTGCTGCTGGAGGAGGCGCTGCGGCGCGCGGAGCACATCCCCACCATCATGCGCCCGAGGCTGCTGCGCAGTCTGCAGAGCGCCCGGGAGCCCGGTAGAGTAGCCGACCCATGAACGCACTGGTTCGACTCGGAGACCGGTCGGCGAGGCTCGCGCAGGCGATCGTCCCGGACCCCTTCGTCATCTCCATCCTGCTGGCGGTGGTGGCCTTCGCCATCGGCCTGCTGGTGAATGGCGCCGGCCCCCTGGTGTTGCTGCAGAGCTTCGCGGGGGGGATGCTGGAGACGGCGCTCATCGCCTTCGCCTTCGAGATGGCGCTCATCCTGGTGACGGGCCACGCGCTGGCGGCGGCGCCCGGAGTTCGGCGGCTGCTGGAGCGGCTGGCGGACCTGCCCCGCACCACCGGGAGCGCGGCGAGCATGGTGGCCGGCACCGCCATGGTGCTGGGGCTGCTCAACTGGGGCCTGGGCCTGGTGGGAGGCGCGTTCCTCGCCCGCGAGGTGGGACGCAGCTTCCGCCGCAGGGGCCTGGCGCTCAACTACGGGCTGGTGGGCGCGGCCGGCTACATGGGGATGCTCATCTGGCACGGGGGCCTGAGCGGCTCGGCGCCGCTGAAGGTGGCCACGGCCGGGGCCTTCGGGCCCGCCATCGACGTGACGCGGACGCTCTTCTCCCCCCTCAACCTGGTGGTGACGGCCGGCCTGCTCCTGGTCATCCCCACCGTGTTCTTCCTCCTCGGTGGCAGCACGTCCCAGGCCGCCGAGCCCGCGCCGGAGCTGGACGTGCCGGAGCTGGAGCACGTCGAGGCGCTGCCGCCCGGCCCCGTGCGGTGGATGGAGCGCTCGCCGGTGGTGATGGCGTGCCTGGCGCTGCCCCTCCTGGTGGCCCTCGGCTCGATGCTGTGGGCGAAGGGGACGGCCGCGGTGAACCTGCAGACGGTCATCCTGCTGTTCTGGGCGGTGGGGCTGGTGTTGCACGGCACTCCGCTGACGTACGCGCGGGCCTTCGGCGAGGGCGCGGCCGGCGCGGCCGGCATCCTGCTGCAGTTCCCCATCTACTTCGGGGTGATGGCGGTCATGCGCGAGTCCGGCGCGATGGCGGCGGTGGCCCACACCTTCGCGGGCTGGGCCATGGCGCTGCGGGGCATCATCCCCCCCGAGGTGTCGGCCTCGGTGGGGACGTTCCTGTCCGCCGCCCTCATCAACCTCTTCGTCCCCAGCGGAGGCGGGCAGTGGGCGCTCCAGTCACCGCTCATCCTGGAGAGCGCCCAGGCGCTCGGCCTGGAGCAGGCACCGCTGGTGATGGCGTTCTCCTACGGCGACGAGCTCACCAACATGCTCCAACCCTTCTGGGCGCTGCCGCTGCTCTCCATCACCGGCCTGGGGGCGCGCCACGTCATGGGCTACACCTTGCTGGCCATGCTGGCCGCCTTGCCGGTGTTCCTGCTCGGGCTGGCGTTGCTCTGAAGTAGAGTAGGCGCCTCCATGGTACTCGCGCGGCTCTTCTTCGTCCTCCTCCTGCTGCTCACCGCTCTCCCGGCTGGGGCCTCCTCGCCCCCCGCTGCCGGCGCGCTGTCCGTGTACTTCTTCGACGTGGGCCAGGGTGACGCGGCGCTCATCGTCTCGCCCACCGGGAAGACGGTCCTCATCGACGGGGGCCCGCCCGAGGCCGATGATCGGCTCGTGCCCCGTCTGCGCGAGCTCGTCCGCGGGC
>QKJM01000186.1 GCA_003249315.1 Archangium sp. | reverse complement strand
AGCCCTCGAGGGCGGCGCTGGTGGAGAAGCTGAAGGCGCACGGGGTGGCGGTGAGGGTGCTCTCGGTGCGCCCGGACAGGAGGCCCACCGGGCTGGCCCCCGAGGAGGTGGTGGAGCTGCCATGAGCGCGAGCGCACCCGCTGAAGACGTCTCCCGCCTCACCCGGCTCGTCGAGCTGTCGCCGGTGTTCGCGGCGCTGGGGCTGCACGCGGTGGCGCACGGCCGATGGCTGCTCTGCGCTCCGGTGGCGGCGGGGTTGCTGGTGGCGGTGCTGGCCGGGGTGCGGCCGAAGTACTCGCCGGGGCGGCTGCTGCTGGCGGGGGCGCTCGGAGGCGGAGCCGGGGCGCTGATGCTGTGGGTGGGCGAGCCTCCCTCGGGGCCCTTCCCGCCGCAGGTGCTGGGGCCGTTGTGCGGGGCGCTGGTAGGGTTCGCGGTGTTGTGCGGGCTGTGCCGCAACCGCCTCTATGCATGGACGTATGCCTTCCTGCTGGTGGCGCTGAGCCTGAGCGTGCGCGGCTCGGGGGCGCTGCCGTGGGCGCTGGGGTTGGTGGGGCTGAGCGTGCTGGCGGTGTCCTTCCAGGAGGGAGGACTCGCGCGCGCGGGCCTGGGCGGGGTGGTGGGCTTCCTGGCCTTCGTGGCGGTGCTGGGGGGCCTGTCGCTGCCGCTGGTGCGCACGCTCCACGCCAGCGAGGGCCTGCTGATGGAGACCTTCTACCGGCTGACGAATGGCGCGAGCCCAGGCTCGGGCTCCGGGCTGCAGTCGGTGTTGGACATCGGCGCGCTGGCCCGCATGCCCCGAGGTTCCACGCGCCCGCTGCTGGTGGTGTCCGGCGCGAGGCCCGAGCGGCTGCGGACGCGGGTGTTCGACCGCTTCGACGGCGAGCGGTGGACGACCTCGGAGGCATTGGAGGGGAAGCGGCTGGCGCTGCCGGGGGAAGAGGCGGAGGGGGAGAAGCGGATGGCGATGACGGTGCTGAGGCCGCTGGGGCACTGGCTGCCGGTGCCGGCGGGGACGCGTGAGGTGGATGGGGTGAGGCCCGAGGTACGAGGCGGCTGGGTGGTGCGGGTGGAGGAGTCGGAGGGCATGACGTTCGGGCTGCGGGTGGACGGGGAGGACAGGCTGCCGGCGGAGGAGGCTCCGGGAGAGGTGCTCACGGAGCTCCCGGAGGCGCTGGAGGCGGAGCTGCGCCCTCTGGCGGAGGCGCTGACGGGAGAGGGGGGCACGGCGCGCGAGAAGGCCCGGGCGCTGGAGGCGTACTTCCGCGACGGTTACGAGTACTCGCTGGACGTGGATCTGCGGGGAGAGGGGAGCCCTCTGGCGGTGTTGGTGAGGGAGAAGCGGGCGGCCTACTGCACGTACTTCGCGAGCGCGATGGCGGCGCTGCTGAGGACGGTGGAGGTGCCGGCGCGGGTGGTGGGAGGCTTCGCGCCCGAGGGCCGCAACCCGCTCACGGGGGCCTCGGTGGTGCGCGAGAGGGACGCGCACGCCTGGGTGGAGGTGTACCTGGAGGAGGAGGGGCGCTTCGTGGCGTTCGATCCCACGCCCTGGCGGAGTCGGGACGAGGCGCTGGGGGTGGAGGGCTCCGCGGGAGTGCTGGGGAGCGTGGTGGAGGCGGTGACGACACTCATGCGCGAGTGGGGGGCGCTGCTGCGCTACCAGCCGCTGGCGCTGGTGCGGGCGGTGGGGAGCTCGCCGCTGTTCTGGCTGCTGGTGGGGGTGGGGTTTGTCTGGCGGCTGCGCGGGCGCGTGAGGAGAGGGAGGGGCCGCCGACAGCGTGGTGCGATGGGCGGGAAGGACGCGAGGCTGGAGGCGGCGTATGCGCGCTATCTGCGGACGCTGAAGAGGAGGGCGGGGCTGGTGCCGGGGCCGGCGGAGACGGACGAGGAGCTGCTGGAGCGGCTGCGAGCGGCGAGAGGGGACGCGGTGGCGGAGGTGGCGGCGCGGTTCCTGGAGAGCTACCGCGAGGCGCGTTACCGGGGAGGCGTGGCGGAGGCTCCGTGGCGCGAGCAGGTGGAGGAGCTGGACGCGGCGCTGCGGGCCGAGCGACTCAGTTGACGATGTACTTGAGGGCCAGGTCGAAGATGAGCAATTCGAGGCGCTCGGCGTCCTGATCGCTCACGTCGGTGAAGGCGAAGGAGACGCGGCGGGGGCGCTCCTCTTCGTGGGAGAGGGAGGCGATGCGGGCGCGGCCCACCACGGGCCCCTCGTCGCCGTCCTGCTCGGGGAGCCAGAGGGCGAAGCCGATGCGCTCGTCCTCGGCGAGGTTGCCGGGGAGCATGCAGGAGAAGCCGCCGGAGGAGAGATCCAAGGTGCGGCTGCGGACGGCGCTGGAGCGGAAGCTGACGTCCAGGGTGAGACCCTTGGGGACGCGGAAGTTGCGCCGGGCGAGGGCGTTCTCGGGCACCCGCTGACCCTGGGCCGCCAGCAGGGAGCGCGCGAGCTGCTCGCGGGCCTCGAGGTAATGCACACGCTCTTCGCTGGTGAGGAGCCGCCGACGCGCCCTCTCATGCAGCTCGCGGAAGTGCTCCAGCCAGGCGTTGAAGTCCGTGGACATGGGCCAATTCTACCCGACTCGCGGGAAGTCGCCGCAAGTCCCCCCTCCTTGGGCCTTGTTAGTGCAACTGAGTTGCGTTAATGGGGTGCCATGGCCAAGGGCAATCGCACCATCATCCACCTGGTGTCCACGGCGGGTACCGGGCACTACTACACGACGACGAAGAACAAGCGCTCCACGCAGGAGAAGCTGGAGAAGAGGAAGTACGACCCGCGAGTGCGGAAGCACGTGGTGTACCGGGAGGGCAAGCCATGAAGGGGGGGAGGCTGCCGGTGACGGTGCTCTCGGGTTTTCTGGGAGCGGGGAAGACGACGCTGCTCAACCACGTGCTGAACAACCGCGAGGGGCTGCGGGTGGCGGTCATCGTCAACGACATGAGCGAGGTGAACGTGGATGCCCGGCTGGTGAAGGACGGGGCCTCGCTGTCGAGGGTGGACGAGAAGCTGGTGGAGATGAGCAACGGCTGCATCTGCTGCACGTTGAGGGAGGACTTGCTGGAGGAGGTGGGGAGGTTGGCGCGGGAGGGGCGCTTCGACTACCTGCTGATTGAGTCCACGGGGATATCCGAGCCGATGCCGGTGGCGGAGACGTTCACCTTCGAGGACGAGGAGGGGAGGGCGCTGGCGGACGTGGCGAGGCTGGACACACTGGTGACGGTGGTGGACGCCTTCAACTTCCTGCGGGATTGGGAGAGTGCGGAGGAGCTGAGGGAGAGAGGGGAGGCGGCGGGAGAGGAGGACGAGCGGGCGGTGGTGGACCTGCTGGTGGAGCAGGTGGAGTTCGCGGACGTACTGGTGGTGAACAAGACGGACCTGGTGAAGCCGGAGCAGGTGGAGGAGTTGGAGGCGATTCTCCGGCAGCTCAACCCGGGGGCGAGTGTGGTGAGGGCGGAGAGGGGCCGGGTGCCGCTGGCGGAGGTGCTGAACACGGGGCGCTTCGAGCTGGAGAAGGCGGAACGGGCGCCGGGGTGGCTGAGGACGTTGAGGGGGGAAGGGGTTCCGGAGACGGAGGAGTATGGAATCCGGAGCTTCGTGTTCCAGTCGCGTCGGCCGCTGCACCCGGGGAGGCTGTGGGAGTTCATCCACGAGAGCTGGGCGGGGGTGCTGCGCTCGAAGGGGTTGTTCTGGCTGGCGACGAGGCCGGAGGTGACGGGGATATGGGCGCAGGCGGGAGGGGCCTGCACGTTCGAGCCCGCGGGCCTGTGGTGGGCGGCGGTGCCGCGCGAGGAGTGGCCGGAGGACGAGGAGGTCCGCGCGGAGTTGGAGAAGGAGGTGGAGGGGCCGTACGGGGACCGGAGGCAGGAGATAGTCTTCATCACCCGCGAAGTGGACGAAGCGCTGCTGCGAGAGGCGCTGGAGGCGTGCCTGCTGACGGACGAGGAGTTCGCGCGGGGGCCCGAGGGCTGGAGCCGGCTCGAGGACCCGTTCCCAGAGTGGGAGGTGTTGAGCACGGACGAGGAGGCCGCTGAAGAGGCGGCCTGAACTCCGTGGGGATGAGAGCAGGAGCGGTGGCGCTTCTGCTCACGCCTGACCGAGCGGAGTGGAGGGCGGGGGGCCAAGAGCCAGCGGATCCCACACGAGCTCCTCGGTGGGTGTCAGGAGCATGTTGGTGAATCCGTGCTGGGTGACGAATTGAGCGAAGCGCTCGGAGACGACGATTTCACCATGCAGGCCGCGGGGGCGGAAGACATCCTCTCCCTGCCAGGAACCCGGCTCCAGCGAGAATCCATGGATCGCATCCACGCCGGTGGCACGGCAGTACGTGCAGGAGATGGGCTCTGAGCGCCGGATGCGGCTGTGAGCCGCGTCAATGACCGCGCGCCCATAGGCCGGAGAGACATAGAAGTATCTGGGTACGACAGGAGGCTTGGGGCCTCGTCGCTGCCTGCGCACGCGCAGCATCTCGACTGGATGGAAGCCGCTCAACCCGGTAAGTCCCTCCTTCCGGAAGGCGTCCACGAGTCGTTCCGAAAGCAGGAGGCCATTGCCAGGTCCCTTCACGAAATCTCCAAAGTCCTGGCCGTGCAGGTTCAGCTTGCCGGTGTAGGGAGGAAGCCAGGTCAACAATCCTACGATGTCGCCACAGTGTGGGCAGCGGGGCGGTTCGCCCATCACATCTCCCTCTCGCTCGAACGAGGTGTCGTAGGGCGAGCCGAATGCATGCCGCAGGGCGAAGAAGCGCGGAGAGGCATGGGACTCAGAAGCCACTGGGAAACCTCTTACGCATTTCAGGACGTTTGTAGATGGAGCGAAGAAACTCCTCGAACTGCTTCGGAGTCGCCTTGTCTCTTTCTTGGAGCCACTGAATCACCTCTTGATCCACCTTGCGGTGCCAGTCCTGGTAGCCACAGTGGGCTTTTTCGTCCTTGGCTCGTGCAACGAAACGCGAGTCCCGAGCAGTATAGTGGCCGCGGAGAACAGGATGCTCTTCCAGCGCCTTGGCAATGGGCCTGGAGATGATGTGATGCTCCTGGCCCTTGCAGTCGGGGGGCTCCGGTGCGTTGGACGACTCCTGGGCCTGCTGCTCGGACGCCTCGGTCGCTTGCTGGTGACTGGTCTGCTGTATCACCACGGCCTGGGCGGCGGCCGCTTCCAATACAGCGGCCAGCTTCGGGTCGGTTATACGCAGGGCTTCGCAGGCGCTGGCCATGCCCTGCTTGCACTTGCAGGTGTCGGAGAACTCTCGAGGGCTACAGGGCACCTGCGTGGTGACGAGAAGCAGAAGTAAAGGGAGAAGGGGCATGTTCGTGAGGGGTGAAAGGGCTGCTCGGATTGTGTCTACACGAGCCTGATCGACCAAAGTAGGTGGCGGTGAGGGGCTCATGGAGCCCACGCGTACTGATCTGTGGGTGTCAGGCGCATGTTGGAG
>QKJM01000657.1 GCA_003249315.1 Archangium sp. | reverse complement strand
CAGCCGCTGTATATCCAGCACCCGCATGCCGTGGAGCCGTCGTCCTTCAGCTCCTTGAAGCCGCTCACCCGCTTGCCGTCCGCCACCGTCCAGCCGTTGATTTCCTTCAGCACGGCCTCGGCGTCCGGCTCCTGGAGGGGGCCGTGAGTGGGGTAGTCCCAGGTGAGGGCCTGGAGGGGCCTGTCCTTCTCCTCGGTGGAGTCGCGGTAGAGGGCCTTGAGCCTGCGCCCCAGGTCGAACATGAAGTGCAAGTCACTGCGCGCCTCGCCGGGGGGCTCCACGGCCTTGTGGTGCCACTGGAGCATGCGCTGGGTGTTGGTGAAGGAGCCGTCCTTCTCTGTGTGGGCGGCGGCGGGGAAGAAGAAGACCTCGGTTTGAATCTCCTCGGGGCGCACGCCGCCGCGTTGGACCTCGGGGGCGGTGCGCCAGAATTCGGCGGTCTCGGTGAGGCAGAGGTCTCGCACCACGAGCCAGTCGAGCTTCCGCAAGGCCTTGCGTTGGAGGGCGCCATTCACCGAGCCCACCACGGGATTCTCTCCCATGACGAAGTAGCCCTGGACGCGGCCGTCGGCCATGTCGGCCACGGTCGTCATGTGCGAGTGGTTGCCGGTGAGCTTGGGCAGCCAGTGGAAGCCCCAGTCGTTGTCTTCGCGGGCGGCGTCGCCGTAGTACGCCTTGAGGAGGGAGACGATGTACTTGGGGAACTCGCTCCACCAGGCGGAGGCGGACTGGTTGTCGTGGACATACTCCTTGAACTCCCGCGCGTGCTTCGCGTGCGGCATGGGGATGTAGCCGGGCAGGAGGTCGAAGAGGGTGGGGATGTCCGTGGAGCCCTGGATGGAGGCATGGCCGCGCAGGGCGAGGATGCCGCCACCGGGTCGGCCGATGTTGCCGAGCAGGAGCTGGAGGATGGCGGCGGTGCGGATGTATTGCACGCCCACGGAGTGCTGAGTCCATCCCACGGAATAGCAGAAGGCGCTGGTGCGCTCGCGGCCCGAGTTGTCGCACAGCGTGCGGGCGACTCTTAGGAAGAGCTCCTCGGGGACGCCGCAGATGCGAGAGACGACGGCGGGGGTGTAGCGCGCATAGTGGCGCCTGAGCACCTGGAAGACGCAGCGCGGGTGCTGGAGGGTTTCATCGCGTGGGAGCTCGGTGATGTTCCTGCCGCGCGGCTTGCCCTCGCCACCGGCGCCGGGCTCGGCGAAGAGCTCCTTGTGACCGGCGGCGGGCACGACGCCCTCGGCGTCCTGGTACTGCCAGGAGGCGATCTCGTACTTGCCCGTCTCGGGGTTGTAGCCGCTGAAGAGGCCCTCGAGGTCCTCGGTGTCCTGGAAGTCCTCTCGGAGGATGGAGGGGGCGTTGGTGTAGTGGACGACGTACTCGCGGAAGAAGCGCTCGTTCTCCAGGACGTAGTGGATGAGGCCGCCGAGGAAGGCGATGTCGGCGCCCGCGCGGAGGGGCACGTGGAGGTTGGCCATGGCGCTGGTGCGGGTGAAGCGCGGGTCCACGTGGATGACGGTGGCGCCGCGCTCACGGGCTTCCATGACCCACTGGAAGCCGACGGGGTGACACTCGGCCATGTTGCTGCCCTGGATGAGGATACAGTCTGAGTTCTGAAGGTCCTGCTGGAAGGTGGTGGCACCGCCGCGACCGAAGCTGATTCCCAGACCGGGAACCGTGGAGGAGTGTCATATGCGTGCCTGGTTCTCGACCTGGACGATGCCGAGGCCGGCGGTGAAGAGCTTCTTGATGAGGTAGTTCTCCTCGTTGTCGAGGGTGGCGCCGCCGAGGTGGGCGATGCCGAGGGTGCGATTGACGGCGTGGCCCTGGGAGTCGCGGGCCTCCCAGGTGGAGTCGCGAGTCTTCCTTACGCGCTCGGCGACCATGTTCATGGCCTGCTCGAGGGGAAGGAGCTCCCAGCGGGTGCCACCGGGGCGGCGGTAGAGACAGTGGTGGAGGCGGTGGGAGCCGGTGACGAGCTGGAAGGTGGCGGCGCCCTTGGGACAGAGGCGGCCGCGGGAGACGGGGGAGTCCTCATCGCCCTCGATGTCGAGGATTCTGCCGTCCTGGACGAAGACGCGCTGGCCGCAGCCGACGGCGCAGTAGGGGCAGACGGACTTCACGCAGGCGTCGGCGTGGCGGGTTCGAGGCTCCATGTGAAGGGAGCGCTCGGACATGGCGGTGTCACCGAGAGCGGTGGAGTCGCCCTCCTTGAGCTGACGGATGACAGGCCAACGCGAGAGCAGGTCGAAGAGTCCCAAGGCATCCCTCCTGGGGTGGGGGACGCATGAGGCCAGAGGAGAGCGACCGCGCGGAGGGCGGAGGGGACACAAGTTGCCCACAGGGTCGGAGAGAGGACGGGAGGAAGGGCACGCCGTCGGAAGGAGGACGGAGCGACTGGGAGCAAGTGGACACGAAAATCCCCTCTCCCTCCGGGAGAGGGACGGGGTGAGGGTGCCGAAAGCAGAGGGTTGAATCCGTGCAGGCCCCCTCTCCCTCTGGGAGAGGGCTGGGGTGAGGGATTACGCCCGTTCCCCGACATGGTACTCGAGCCGCACACGGGGGCGCGTCATGCACGGCCCTCGCGCGCGGCTGGACCCTCACGACAGGCGCGAGCGCAGGTCGGTGAGTCCCTTCTTCACCTGGGACATGGGGGCGGCGAAGGGGTGTCGTGGAAGGACGCGCAGCCCGCTGAGTCCCAGCACGGTAGCTCCGACGGCGAGGCCCAGCCCGGCGAGCGCCGGACCCTTGGCCGGCCGCTCCTGCGAGCGGAGGACGAGGGCCAGCGAGAAGGCGCCGAGCGCGGCCAGCTTCATCCAGGCGCTGCTGAAGAGCAGGCCGCCACCGATGGCCATGCGTTTGATTTCATGACGAAGCTCCTCGGTGGTGTTCGCCAACTCGTGGCGTACGAGCTTCCGTGCCTGCTCCATGACCTGACCTGCGAGGGCCAGGGTGGATTCCTGTCCGACGCCTGTCTGCTGCAGTGTGTCCTCTGCCATGTGCTCACCTCGTGCGCATGAGATGATGGGTGCGCTGCACTCAAGGTGGGGCGCGCGGGTCCGTCATGGCATGGGGAGCCCGGCTGTCCGGACGCTGGCCCGGGAGGCGTTCCTCACCTGTCACGCCCGGGTCCGCGGGCGAGCACGACGCGGGCGGCGAGCCAGCCACACAGGCCGTGTACGCCAGGCCCGGGTGGGGTGGAGGCGGAGCAGAGGAACAGGCGCGGATCCGGCGTGGCGTACGGTACCGGCTTCGCCATGGGGCGGGCGAAGAGTTGCAGTCCCTCCTGCGAGCCGCCGCAGATGTCGCCGCCGACGTAGTTGGCGTTGTGGGCCTCGAGCCTCGCGGGCGAGGCGGTGTGTCGGGCGAGGATGCGCGAGCGGAAGCCGGGGGCGAAGCGCTCCAACTGGGCTTCGATGCGCTCGGTCATGTCCTCGGTGCAGCCGTGGGGAACGTGGCAGTAGGCCCAGCCGGTGTGCCGACCCGGAGGGGCGCGGCTGTCGTCGAAGGGGGTGTGCTGGGCCACGAGGACGTACGGATGCGCGGGGGGCTCGCCGCGGGCGACGGCGGCCTCGCTGGCGGACAGCTCCTCCAGCGTCCCGCCCAGGTGGACGGTGCCGGCGCGGGCGCAGGTCTCGGCGCGCCAGGGGATGGGCCCGTCGAGCGCCCAGTCCACCTTGAAGACGCCGGGCCCGTAGCGGAAGCGCTGGAGCCGCTCGCGGTAGGACTCGGGGAAGCGGTGGCCGGCGAGCTTCAGCAACTGCGCGGGTGTCACGTCCAGCAGCACGGCGCGGGCGCGGGGCAGCGCGTCCACGTTCTCCACCCGGTGGCCCGTCACCACTTCACCGCCGAGAGCGCGCAGGTAGCTGACGAGTGCATCCGTGAGGCGCTGGCTGCCTCCGCGCGGAAAGGGCCAGCCCACCGCGTGGCCCGCTGCGAGCAGCAGCAGCCCGAAGGCTCCGGTGAAGGGTCGCTCCAGCGCGGAGAAGGAGTGCGCCGCGGCTCCGGCGAAGAGGGCGCGCGCCAGCGGTCCTCGGAAGGCGCTCTCGGCCAGGCTCCTCGCTGGTCGCATGGCGCGCAGTCCGAAGCGGGCCAGCCGCAGCGGGCGGCGGGGCACGCGCAGCGGCTCGGCGAGCTGTGCCATCACCTCGTCGAAGACACGCACCATGGGGCGCATCCACCGGATGTATGCCTCCCCATCCTCTCCGAGCGAGGCGGCGGTGGCCTCGAGGCCGCGCTCGAGCACCGCGGCCCGGCCGTCCTCGAGCGGGTGGGCGAGAGGGCTGGGCGGGTGTATCCACTCCAGCCCGTGGGCCTCCAGCGGGAGGTGCTGGAAGAAGGGCGAGGCCAGGGCGAGGGGGTGTACGGCGGAGCAGATGTCGTGGACGAAGCCGGGGAGGGTGAGCGCGGCCGAGCGGACGCCACCGCCGGGAGTATCCGCTGCTTCCAGCACCCGCACGGAGCGGCCCGCGCGCGCCAGGGTGATGGCGGCGGCCAGGCCGTTGGGGCCCGCTCCCACCACCACTGCATCCAGCACCGTGCCCATGTGTCCCTATCTCAGCCAACCTCCAGGGTGAGTGGGAGGCGCGCCGCTCCCATGAGTTCACCACCGGACGCCCGGAGTCGCCAGCGCTCATTCGGAGTGAGATGGTTCCACTTGAGGACCTTGTCGAACTGTCCCTTCACCCTCTCATGGACGAAGCGGCCCCGGGCCTCGCGCTCCAGCAGACGTGCCCCATGGGGAGCCCGGGTGGAGGCACGGGCATGTGCCCGTTGTGATGCATCATGCTACGCTGCCTCACCTTCGAGGTAAGGGGACGCATGGGCCAGGAGGCACGGGCGGAGTGGCGGCCGGCGGTGGGCGAGACGGTGGACAGCTACCACCTGGAGGAGAAGCTGGGAGAGGGCGGCTTCGGCAGCGTGTTCCGGGCGCGTCGCGGAGGGCAGTCCTACGCGGTGAAGTTCCTCTCCCTGGAGGCGACGGACGACTGGGGTTGGCGGGAGCTGGAGGTGCTGCTGCGGCTGCGGCAGGTGGGCGGGGTGACGCTGGAGGGGCTGGGCAAGTGGCCCGCCGAAGCGCCGGGTTTCCTCTACATCGCCATGGAGTGCGTGCGGGGGCGGACGCTGGATGAGTGGGCGAGGCAGGAGAATCCCTCGGCCCGGCGGGTGGCGGCGCTGCTGGTGCCGCTGGCGAGCTACCTGGCGCAGGTGCATGCGGTGGGAATCGCGCACCGGGACGTGAAGGCAGAGAACATCCTGGTGAGGGAGGACGGGCGGCCGGTGTTGGTGGATTTCGGCGTGGGCACGTACGAGGGGGCGCTGGAGGTGACGGGCTGGCGGGTACCGGGCACGCGGACCCACCAGAGCCCCGAGGCCATCCGCTTCATGCGCCAGCGCCGGGACGAGGAGCGCTACCCACCCACCCCGGG
>QKJM01000531.1 GCA_003249315.1 Archangium sp. | reverse complement strand
GTGGAGGTGCGCGCCGGGCTGGACGAGGCGGCTTTCGCCATGGAGGGCGTGCGTCGGGAGCAGGACACCCTCGTCGAGATGCGAGAGCAGGCGCTCCGCCTCTATGACGTCGGCCGCGTGGCGCAGGGGGACGAGGCCTGGGCACGCACCCTCGCCGGGGAGGAGGCGCTGCACCATCGTCTGGACGAGGCGGGGGCGGGGCTGGAGCATGCGCTGTTGCTGGCCCCCGAGAGGAGGGACGTCAGGGACGGGCTGGCGGACTTCCTCCTCGAGCGAGCCTTCCACGCCGAGCGGGTGGGGAAGGACGGCGAGCTGCCGGCGCTGCTGCAGCGGCTGCGGCTCTACGACGCGGATGGGACGCGCTGGAGGCGCTGGACGCAGCCGGCCCTCCTCACGCTCGAGGTGGGCGTGCCTGGCGCGTCGCTGGCGCTGCGGCCGGTGTCGAGGGAGCCGGGGCGCGAGGTGCTCGGCGAGCCGCTGCCGCTGGGCGAGGGGCCCTGGGTGGAGGTGTCGGTGCCACCGGGGAACTGGCGGCTGGAGGTGAGGGCTCCAGGCCATGAGTCCGCGCACCTTCCCCTGCGTCTCACGAGGGGGGAGCGTCGGCGCGTGTCCGTGCCGCTGCCGCGAGAGGGGCAGGTGCCCGAGGGCTTCGTCTACGTGCCGCCGGGGCGGGTGCTCTTCGGCAGCGCGGCGGACGCGAGCGTGCGTGAGTTCTTCAACGCCGTGCCGCGGCACGCGCGCGAGACGTCGGGCTTCCTCATTTCCCGCCACGAGACGACGTACGCGGAGTGGATGGACTTCCTGGAGGCGCTGCCGCCGCGGGAGCGAGCGAGACGGGCGCCGCGGGTGGGCAAGGCCTTCCAGGGGTTGCTGACGCTGGAGGAGGAGGGAGGCACCTGGCGGCTGCACTTCCAGCCCGGAGGGGTGCTCTATTCGGTGCGAGCGGGGGAGCGGCTGCGCTATGCGAGGCGACACCGGCGCATCGACCAGGACTGGCGGCGCTTCCCCGTCACCGGAGTCTCGCTGGAGGACGCGGAGGCGTACGTGGAGTGGCTGGAGCGGACGGGCCGGGTGCATGGGGCCCGGCTGTGTACGGAGCTGGAGTGGGAGCGCGCCGCGCGGGGCGAGGACGGGCGCGAGTTTCCCCATGGAGACACGCTGGCGCCGGACGAGGCCAACTTCGACCGTACCTACGGCAAGGAGCCCGGAGGCTTCGGCCCGGACGAGGTGGGCTCGCACCCGGCCTCGCGCAGCCCCTTCGGCGTGGACGACATGGCGGGCAATGCTTGGGAGTGGACGTACTCCTCGGTGGAGCCCGGCCGCGCGGTGGCGAGAGGAGGCAGCTACTACTTCGCTTCGAGCTCGGCCCGGTCGGCCAACCGCGAGCTGCCCGAGCCCGGCCTGCGTGACGTCACCGTGGGCCTGCGAGTCTGCGCGGACCTGCCCTCCGGGGTGAGGCACTCAGGGGACTGAGCCCCTCCCAGGGAAGAGGGCTGCCTTGTCCGAGGGAAGAGCGCTGCACACCCTGGGGAGTGCAGTGCGCCGGAGTGGCGACGGGAGGGGACAGGAATGCACGGGAGAGGGTGGGCGTGTGTCTTGGTGGCGGCCGTCGTGGGGACCGTGGGGTGTGGGAGTGAGGAGCCGCCGCCCCCCGATGCGCACCTGGGGGAGCGCGCGGCTTCATTGGAGAGCGAGAACGGGGTGAGCCTGAACGGGCGCAACCTGAATGGACGCAACCTGAACGGGCGGAACCTGAACGGGCGCAACCTGAATGGGGTAGTGCTCAACCAGACATTGGTTTCGGTGGACTACGCGGGGGTGCACGCCGAGCGGAGGGGTTGGTGGGCGGGTGAGGTCGGATGGCCGGGTTGGGGCCTGGGCCGCGGCCGGTGGATGGTGACGTGGATGGAGCCCTTCGCAGGAGCGGTGAGACTGGAGGGCACCGTCTTCCACGGCCGGGTGCGAGGGCGGGAGGCTTCAGGGCGCGACTTCGAGCGCACGAGGTGGGTGGGCAACCTGGGGAACGGCGGCCGGGTGGAGCTGAGGGTGGACGCCGTGACGCCGGGAGAGGGAGAGGACGCGGATGTGTGGACGTACCGGGTGTCCTATCGCGAGCCTTCGGACGGGAGGTGGTACCCCATCTGCCAGGACGCGAGAGGGGGGCCGGTGGAAGCCATTCCGGTTGCGGGGCGCTGGGACTACAGGCAGGGGGTGCCGAGCGTGGGAGGGGCAAAGTACGACGACCCGAGTGTCTTCACCTTCGCGTGCGAGGGAGCGGCCATCGCCAAGTGCATTCGTTTTGGCTATCGGCCGTGGGCGAGCAGGGAAGGGGTGTCGCTGGCGGCGCACCACCAGACGTGTACGAGGCTCCTTCGCGCGGACTACTGCGGGGATGGTGGTTCACACACGGTGGACGGGCAGTGGGTGAACCTCTACGACACGTTGGGAGTGCAGGAGGACACCGAGGACTGGGCGCTGGAGGCGGAGTGGGACACCGAGGGGGCGCGGTGCGTCACTTCGGCCTGGCGGGCGAGCGAGCCCGTGTTGTGCGCGGGGGCGCCAGTGCGGCGGGAGTGCGGTACGGCCGACGTCCTCACCACAGGTGCGCTGCTGCGGAGCGAGACGCCGTAGGGCAGTCCAAGCTCATGCTCGAGTGGTGGCACCGCAAGGCATTCGAACGTCGGATGAGAAAGGTGGGATGTCTGCTTCGGAAGGCCGAGGTCTGATGGTCTGGGACTCATCCGCCGCTAGCATAGAATGCCTGGAGGATGTCCGAGGCCGTCATGGGTGGAGTCACCTTCACCTCGCCGTTCAGTCCCTCATCGCAAAAGATGAGGCGCAGATGGGCAGGAACGAGGGAGCGGCACCACTGGACGAACTCGGACATGTCCTGGATGTCCCCCTCGAAGTTGATGGAGCCACCGGTCCGGTCGAGCAAGCCCTCCACGTTGGAATGGGCCATGGGAACTTGGAACTCCAGGGTATGGCTCCACTTTGGGTCGGAAATCTGCTTCACCTTGGCGCCGGACCAGCGCGCGGAGAGCCTGGAAGCGAAGTCTGATGCCTCTGGAAGTCCTTCTTCCTCGGTGATGATGTAGAACTTCATGAAATGTCTCCACGTTTCAGGGGCGAACGAGAACCTCTCCAGGGATGCCAAACCTCATGAGGAGAGACTCGAAGAAGGGAACAGCTCGTGCATCATTGACGATGACCTCGAGCGCCACGACAGGGGTATTGGCGTCATTGATGATGGCTGCATAGCGCGCGAACTCTTGGCTGACGCCCTTCTGAATGACCAGCCGGACACGTTCATCGCACTTCGAGCCGGCGATGAACGGGCTGTTGTTGGCGTCACCCACGTGCTTGACCTCCACCAAACGCGCGCTCTCTGGGCGGGCACCGTCCGCCCAGACTTCCTCTCCGCCTCCTGAGACTTGAATTTCCTCCGGCCCCGCATGCTTGCGCTGGTATCTGTAGGCCTCTGGTTTCTCTCGGGCGGGCCGCCGTTTCGCCTTTCCGAGCCACTCCTTGAAGGCCTTGAGGTCCACCTTCTTGGGCCTGGTGCTCTGCGCCGGCGCCTGCCCGCCTGTCGAGCGTGACCCCGAGACGGCCAACGCGGGCGCCACTCCCGTCCCTGGAATGACACCCGTGATGACGCCTGCGGAGCTGACTGAGGGGGCGCCAGCGGCCACGGGCGCGGGTAGCGGCAGGGAGGGGGGCTCGTGTGGCCCTGGCCGCTTCTGCACCTTGCCTGGCACCTTCTTCATCAGGAGAAACGTCACGACGCTCACGCCTACGACGGCGACGGCTCGAGCGAGGTGCGCCGCTGCCGTGTCGAGGCCCGCCTCATCGCTCGCTTCGGTCGCGTACTTGACGTAGTTCCACAGCGAGTCCTTCACCGCAGCGGTTTGCGCCGCGGCCATCACCGCGCCCAACGTCAGCAGTGCCGCGTCCACGGCCTGACCGAGCACGGGGATGCCTTGGGTGCCAAGCCAGGCAGTGGTCAACGTCCCCATGAGAGCCAGGCTCTCGGGAGACAACATCACCTGCACTTCCTTCATCGTCTCCCCAGGCAGCTTCCCCAGGGCGCGGACGAAGGCACGGCAGAGCTTCTCCGACTGCTCCATGGTCTCGACGGGCTGGGGCCGTGCATGGCACAGCCCGTCCTCTACCGAGCTGGCGAGGGCGGGGGCAGCGAACAGAAGCCCCAGGCAACAGAGGATGATTCTCATGGAGGTAGCCCCTGACCGAGTACGGCGCTGCGCCTACGCGGCCTACGCCAGCGCCATGCTACGTCAGGGAGTGCCTTTCGTGCTGACCCCTTGCTTCCACGAGCAACCCCAGCACCCTCGAAGGACACGTCGAAGAGGCGGCTCTGAGCGGGGACTTCGCCTTCGAGCACCAGCGGTCCGGCCGCGAGGTAGGGCGTCCAGGAGAGCAGGCAGTCGAGGGACGAGGAGGCAAGAAGGAGGTTGCGCACGGAACCCGAGCGCACCCGAGGTAGGCTGGGAGCCGATGTCCACCGAGTCCTCCGAGAACGACCTCCTGCGGCGCAGCCTTGCCGCCGAGTCCAACGCAGCGCTGCGCAAGGGTGCCCTCTTCGCACTGGCCCCCGCGGTGATGGGGTCCGTGTTCGTTCCCCTGCTGATGGTGGTGGGAGTCGCCCAGGGTCTGTGGGTGCCCTCGTTCTTCAGCATGCTGTGCCTGGTCGCATGCATCGCGCTGTACGTGCTGGCGCGGCGGGGTCAGGTGCGAGGCTGGCGGGCCTACGCCGTGCTCATGCCCTTCGTGTCGCTGCCCACCTTCTTCTTCCTCATGTGCCACGCGCTGCTGCCGGCGGGCGCGGCCACCTTCTTCAACGGCCCCATCTCGCTGCTGTACCTGGTGACGCTCGCCGTCACAGGTTTCCTCTTCGACTTCCGGCTGTCTGCCACGGCGGGCGTGGTGTCGGCGGTGGGCTACCAGCTCTGCTTCCTGCTGGCGCGGCCGGGGCTGCAGACGCTCTCGGCGCCGGACGCGCTCATGGTGCAGGATTTCACCTCCATTCCCATCCACGTCATCAAGGCCCTCATGCTCGTCTTTGGCGGGCTGACGGTGGGGGCGCTCGCGGTGGTGACGAAGCGGCTGGCGGTGCGCGTGCAGCGCGAGGAGCGGGAGAAGAGCCTGTTGAGCCGGCTCTTCGGACAGTACGTCAGCGAGGAGGTGCGGGAGCGGCTGGTGAACGATCCGCACGCGCATGCGGGAGAGCGCAAGACGCTGGTGGTGCTCTTCTCGGACATCCGCGGCTTCACCGAGTACGGCGAGGAGGCGGACCCGGAGGACATCGTCCGGCGGCTCAACGCGTACTTCGACGCGATGGTGGGCGCCATCCGGAGGCACGGCGGGGTGGTGGACAAGTTCATCGGGGACGCGGTGATGGCGACCTTCGGGGGGC
>QKJM01000580.1 GCA_003249315.1 Archangium sp. | reverse complement strand
CGATGCACTTCGAGCTGGTCTTCGTGCTGCTGTTCGCCATCGCCACGGCGGTGGCGATCGCCGCGCGCCACTTCAAGTTTCCCTAGACGGTGGCCCTGGTGGTGGCGGGCCTGGTGCTCGGCACGGCGCACGCCTTCGAGCCGCCGCGCCTCACCAAGGAGCTGCTCTTCGCCATCATCCTGCCGGGCCTGCTCTTCGAGGCCGCCTTCCACCTGGATGCGAGCAAGTTCTGGAAGAACAAGCTGGCGGTACACTCGCTGGCGATCCCCGGAGTGGTCGCGGCCATCGGCCTGACGGCGGCCATCCTCGCCCCGGTGGTGGGTGGGCTGCACTTCGTGGAGGGCTTCACCTTCGTCCACGCGCTGGTGTTCGCGGCGATAATCGTCGCGACGGACCCCATCGCGGTGGTGGGTCTCTTCAAGTCGCTGGGGGCGCCCAAGCGGCTGGCGGTGCTGGTGGAGGGCGAGAGCCTGCTCAACGACGGCACTGGTGTGGTGCTCTTCACCCTCATCCTCGGAGTGGCCACCGGCGGCAGCTTCACCGTGGGCGGCGCGGTGCTGGACTTCATCAAGGTGGCGGGGATGGGGGCGCTCATCGGCGGCGCGGTGGGCTTCACCGTCGCGCAGGTGATTCAGCGGGTGGATGACGCGATGGTGGAGATTACGCTCACGATGATCGCCGCCTATGGCTCGTTCGTGGCGGCCGAGCACTTCCACTACTCGGGGGTGATCGCCACGGTGGTGGCGGGGATGATGTGCGGGAACTGGGCGGCGCGGGTGGGGATGAGCGCCAGCACGCGCGTGGCGGTGGAGAGCTTCTGGGAGTACCTGGCCTTCGCCCTCAACTCGGTGGTGTTCCTGCTCATCGGCCTGGAGGTGGAGCTGGGCTCGCTGCTGGCCTCATGGAAGGCGATCCTCGTGGCCTTCGTGGCGGTGATGGCGGCGCGCGGGCTGGTGGTGTTCGGCGTGTCGGCGCTGCTGCGGTTCACCGAGGAGCGAGTGCCCTGGAACTGGAGCGCGGTGCTCACCTGGAGCGGGCTGCGAGGCGCCATCTCCATGGTGCTGGCCCTGGGCCTCCCGGCCACCTTCGCCCACCGCGAGCTGCTCATCAACATGACGTTCGGCGTGGTGGTGCTCTCCATCATCGTGCAGGGGCTCTCCATGGCGCCGCTGCTGAAGAAGCTGGGCGTGACGGGCCTCAAGGACGAGTACCAGGAGCAGTACGAGCTGGTGCGCGGCCGGCTGGCCTCGTTCCGCGCGGCCCTGGACTCGCTGCAGTCGATGGGCCGGGAGCGCAACATCCCCGCGGACGTGCTGTGGCAGCTCGAGCAGGACTACCAGGGCAAGGTGGCCGGGGCCGAGCAGGAGCTGAGCGCTCTCAAGCAGCAGTCCAAGCGCTTCCATGAGGAGGAGCACCAGGAGGCGGTGCGGCGCATGCTGTACGTGGAGAAGGAGGCGCTCCTCAAGAGCTACCAGCGAGGCGCCATCGGCAAGGAGGCCTTCGAGCACCTGATGGCGGAGCTGGACGAGCGGCTCGCCCAGGCCCAGGCCGCCGAGCACGCGCCGGCCCCCGCACCGGCGCAGCAGGCCGCCTGAGCGCGGCGGAGGGGGTGGAGGTCGACGTGACACAATCTCCACCTTCCCGCGATGGCGGTGTCATGGGGGTCCGGTACTGGCGGCTCGCCGTTCCACCCTGTCATGCCCTTCGCGGGAGTCCTCAACATGAGTGCTTCGTCGTTCCCTCTCCGCCAGCGGATGCTGGCGACCCTGCTCGCCGCCGGCGCGCTCGCTGGCTGCGCGGGTAGCTCCAACTCCAACCCCTCCGAGCAGCCGCCGGAGAAGCCTCGACTCTTCGGGCGCGCCGTGCTCCCCGCGAGCACCTTCGCCGAGGGCCCCGCCTCCGGTGAGTTCGCCGCCAACGGGAACGGCGTCTCCGTTCCCTTCGCGCAGCAGCCCGTGCAGGGCTTCTCCGCGGTGCTCGACAACGGGGACGGCTCGTACCGGGTGATGACGGACAACGGCTACGGCACCTTGGAGAACTCGGCGGACTTCCACCTGCGCGTCTACACCGTGCGGCCGAGCTTCAAGACGAAGCAGGGCGGCGCCGGCACGCTGGCCGTGGATTCCTTCTTCGAGTTGAGGGACCCCGACAAGAAGGTCCCCTTCGCCATCACCCACCACTTCACCGAGGAGCGCATCCTCACCGGCGCGGACTTCGATATCGAGTCCATGCAGCGCGCTCCGGACGGCACCTTCTGGTTCGGTGACGAGTTCGGCCCCTTCCTCCTGCACACCGACGATACCGGCAAGCTGCTGGAGGCCCCCATCCCCCTGCCGGACTTCGACCACGAGGGCCAGCAGCTCCGCTCGCCGCAGAACCCCTTCACCGAGGAGGCCTCCGCCGTCCGGGTGATGAACGCGGTGCGCGCCCACGCTCGCCGCCACGGCAACACCCGGACGCCCGTCTTCTCGCCTTGGTACGTGATGCTCGATGACGGCAACCCGGAGACCGGCGTCGGCGACCGCCTGTCGCCGCCCGAGGGCTCGGGCGTCGCCGCCTCCACTAGCGATGTCTTCAAGGTGTCCTCGCTCCAGAGCGCCGGCTACCCCGTCGTCGCCTGGACGGTGAATGATCTGCCCTCCATGCAGGCGTTGCTCGCGATGAAGGTGGATGGCATCATCAGCGACCGGCCGGACCTGCTGCTCGAGGCGGTGCGTGGCTTCGACGCCAACGGGGACGGCACCCCCGGCGACTACCTCGACGCCGAGGGACTCATCGACCCGACGAAGTTCGACGCCCAGGGCCACCGCGGCGGCCGCAACCTCCGCCCGGAGAACACCCTGCCCGCCATGGAGGTGGCGCTCGACAACCTGATGACCACGCTCGAGCTGGACAACGGCATCAGCTCCGACGGCGTGCCCATGCTGGATCATGATCCGCACGTCGAGGCCGCCAAGTGCCGCCGCGCGGACGACACCCCCTACGAGAAGGCCGACGAGGTGCTGGTGAAGACCCTCTCCGCGGAGGACATCCAGTCCACCTTCATCTGCGACAAGCTGCTCGCCGGCCGCGCCGACCAGACGAACGACGTGGCGCTCTCGCCCGTGTCGCAGGCCTTCGCCACCGAGAAGGGCCTGCCGCACCCCTACGTCATGCCCACGCTGCAGCAGGTCTTCGACTTCGTGGGCGCCTACGTCGCCTACTACCGGGATGGCGCCGGCAGCACCCACGCGGAGGCGGGGAAGCGGGTGAAGAACGCCGAGCGCGTGCGCTTCAACATCGAGACGAAGCTCAACCCCCGCCAGGAGTTCGCCGCGCGCACCGTGGAGCCCGCGCCCTTCGCGGAGGCGGTGGTGGGTGTCATCCTCGCCAATGGCCTGGCCGAGCGCGCGGACGTGCAGAGCTTCGACTTCCGCACCCTGCTCTACGTCCAGGAGAAGTACCCCCAGGTGCGCACCGTCTACCTCTTCGGGGACTTCCCCACCTACGCCGGCGGCGGCGGGGATGACGGCACCAACCTCCAGCCCGAGGGCGAGGCCACCACGCCGTGGCTGGCCGGCATGCCCTGGCCGTACCGCTCCACCGCTCCCGGCTCCACCTTCCGGGTGAAGGCCAGCGGCGGCTTCGAGGGCATGGCCATCACCCCGGACGGCAAGAAGCTGCTGCCGCTGCTGGAGAAGCCGCTGGAGGGCGGCAAGGCGGGGACCCTCCTCATCCACGAGTTCGACCTCGAGAGCCGCGGCTACACCGGCGTGCGCTACGAGTACCCTCTGGAGGAGAAGGGCGTGGCCATCGGCGACTTCGTCCTCGTGGATGATGCGCACGGTCTCGTCATCGAGCGCGACGGCTTCGAGCACGCGCAGGCCACCCACAAGGCCCTCTTCGAGGTGAAGCTGAAGGGAGACGGTCAGCCAGTCCAGAAGCGGCTCGCGGTGGACCTGCTGCACATCGACAACCCGTACGGCGTGGCCGCCCCCATGGAGGGCCAGCTCGGGCTGGGCGAGGACTTCTCCTTCCCCTTCGTCACCATCGAGGACGTGGTCGTCTTCGACCGCCGCCGCATCGGTGTCCTCAACGACAACAACTACCCCTTCAGCGCCGGTCGGCGCCCGGGTCAGGCGGAGGACACGGAGTTCATCCTCATCGAGCTGGAGCGGGAGCTGGGCGGGATGTAGTTCGCGGGTGCGGTGGTCCGCGCCTCCTCTCTGGCGTGGGCCATCCCCCGGGGGTCTTGCCTACGGGCACGTCCCACAGTCGGCGGCGCAGCTATCGGCGGTCGTCCCCGTGCCGCAGCTCTCCGTCACCTGGCACACGCCGTCGCCGCAGGTGTAGATGTCCTCGCGCGCGATGCGGGTGGTGATGGGCCGGTAGCTGACGCCGTTGTAGTCGCAGGACGTGTAGAAGGTGCCCGTCGCGTCCTTGACGCAGTACTGCGAGCAGTTCCCCATGTACATAATGGGGGAGCACTGGCTCAGGCCGCTCGCGTCGGGGAGGGCGCACACGCGCGCGCTGCTCTCGCCGCTCGACAGGGAGAACCCGTCGTTGGCGGCGAAGGTGCCCGTGAGGTTGTCGAAGAGGTTGCCGAAGAAGCACGCCTCCTTCACGTCGTAGTCCGCCAGCTCCTGGCTCGTGTAGGGGATGGGCTGCCCCGTCCCGTCGAGCCCCAGCAGGGAGATGGTGACGTGGAGGCCGAACTTGTTCGCGTGCGCCGCCATGCACGCCGACACCACCTGAAGCTCCGTCGTCGTCGCCGCCGTGCCGCTCGTCCAACCCGGCGCCAGCCCCAGCACCCCCGGCCAGGTGTAGGTGATCTTCGAGCTCGGGTCCGTGTAGCTCAGCGACTCGCCGGCGGCCAGCGCGCACCCCACCATGTACTTCATCACCCCGTCGTTCTGCGCGGCGTCCTGGGTGAACCAGCCGTGGAAGCTCGGCGTCGACAGTCCGTTGAGGTTCAGCCCGTTGAGGCTCAGCCCGTTGAGGTTCAGCCCGTTGAGGTTCAGCCCGTTGAGGTTCAGCCCGTTGCCCACCACCGCATGCTGCCGGGTGCTCGCCAGGTCCCCCTCCTCGGGCAGCTCTCCCGCCGGCCCACACCCCGCGGCGCTCGCCAGGAGCACCACCAGCAAGCCCCATCCACCGCACCGAGACTCAAGGGTCCTGAACTGCATGGGCTACCTCCTGAAGATGGTTTCCAACGGGGTGTTTCAGCCAGCGTGAAATTTCTTCGAGTTTAACTCTTGGGCCTCAAGACGTGAAACCCGGGTTTAACGCCTATAGAGTGAATGAAGTTATTAAAGGAAAAAATGGTACTCCTGTCAAAGCCGACAAAACGGTCAGGATTGCGACAACCCGTCCGTTGACTGAGAAAAACGGCGCGGGGGGGGTGTCAGGCAGTGAAAGGACGGAGTGGTGGCGAGGGGGCCTCACGCCGGGGTGGGGGG
>QKJM01000381.1 GCA_003249315.1 Archangium sp. | reverse complement strand
CCGCCTCTTCGAGGAGGCCGTCCTCACCACGGAGCAGCGTCGGCAGTGGAGTCTCGCCCTGCAGGGCAATGCAGTGAAGAAGCGGAAGCTGGACATCAGCTTCGGTCTCAAGGGGGATCCCTGGGTTCCCTTCCGGGAGGTGCCGCGATGAGCGTATTCCTGCGCCGGCTCTCGTTCCTGGTGGCGGCATTGCTGCTGGGGGCCTGCGCGCCGGGCCGCATCAACCTCAACGTCAAGTCCCCTCCGGGGACGAACCTGGGCCGGCCGATGTACATGCTCGTGCGCCAGGTGGATCCCAAGCAGTACGCCAACGAGGCGTACTCGGAGGTGGCCGCCAAGGTGGGGGCTCCGGACAACACCGTGCTCCAGACGGCGGTCATCTACCCGGGCACCATCCAGCGCTTCAATGTACCGGCGCCGAGCGAGGGCTCGCTCGCCGTCTCCTTCCTCTTCACCGCCCCGGACGGGAACTGGCAGTTGTTGCTCAGCCCGCCCGCGCCGAGCGCGGTGGACGTGGAGCTGACGGTGAGTCGCATCCTGAGCGACTCGGTGCCGCCGGCCATTCCCTCGGAGATGCCGGCCGCGCCGGAAGCGCCCGCCGCGCCGGAAATGCCCGCGGCACCGGAGCTGCCGAAGGCGCCCGGCGCCTGAGTCAGCCAGCCAGCGCGCGTATCTGGGCTTCGAGCCCATCCATCATCGTGGCCACCCGGGCACGCGCCTGCTCCACCACCTGGGAGAAGGCGGTGGCCTTCTCGAGCGAGGCCTCGATCGACTTCAGCGGCGCGAGGAGCTGCTCGCGGGCCGCGTCCACCTGGCTGGAGAGGCCGTCGATCTGCGAGGTCGCCCCGTCCATCAGCCCTCCCGCCTGCTGGGAGAAGGTGGAGAGGAGCTGCTCCACCCGGGTGGTCAGCTCGGTCTCGAGTCGATCGAGAGCCTGTCGGCCCTCGTCGAGCGCCGTGTCCACCGAGGTGCTGACGGTGTCGAAGCCGGAGCGCACCTGCTCTCGGGCGGAGGCCACCTGCTGCTCGAGGGTGTTGCCCAGCGCCGCCACCTGATCCGCCGCGGCCTGCACTGCGTTGCCCAGTTGCTGCAGGAGCACCTCGAGCTGCGACTTCACCTGTTGCTCGAGCTCTTCCACGCGCGCGGTCACCTGGGCCACCAGCGCCTCCACCTGCTGCACCACCTGGTCGCGAGCGGTCCCTATCTGCTGCGTCACCTGCTCCACCAGTTGCTCCACCTTCGCCACCGCCTGATCGATGGTGCCCTGCACCGTCTTCTTCAGGGTATCCACCTGCTGGACGATCTGTTGCTGCAGTGCCTGCACCTGCTGCACCGCCTGGGCCTGCACCTGCTCCACCTGGGTGAGGATCTGCTCCTGCACCGAGGTGAGCTGCTGGGCCACCTGGTCGGTGATGGTGCCGAGCTGGGTGGAGATCTGCCCCACCACCTGGCTGATGGACTGCATGGCTGGATCCACCAGTGGCTTGGGTAGATCCGCGGCGGGGATGGCCTCCAGGAGCTGTACGGCCTTGGCCATGAGGGACTCCAGCGTGCCGACCAGGGTCTGGTAGAGCGTCTGGAGTTGCTCGAGCTTCTCGGGCAGGGCCGCGAAGAGCGCCTGGAGCTGTTTCTCGAGCTGGGCAAGGGTGTCCATCAGGCTGTCGAGCGTGGAGAACGCGGCGTCGAGCGTCTGATTCACGGGGGCCCGGATGGACTCGAAGGTGGCGAGCGCCGTCTGCATGAGAGCATCGATGGCCTCGGTGCCCTGGGTGATGAGCGTGTCGAGCTGCTGCGCCACCTGATCGATGAGCTGCTCGACGACCTGGATGCCACTGGCGAGCTGCTGCACCTGTCCGGACAGGGTCTGCTCGAGCGCGTCGAGCGTCTGTCCGAGCTGCTCGCGCCCCTGGGCGAGGGTGCCGCCGATGGTGCTCTCCAGGGTTTCGAGGAGTTTGCTGGCCGAGCGGGTGGCGCCCTCCACCTGGGTGCGGATGGGCGCCAGCCCCGCACGGAGCTGGGCGACGCGCTGTCGGAGCTCGTTTCGCGAGGACTCGCTGGTGGTCTGGATGGTGTCGTGGAGCTGTTGCAGGGCGTTGGAGGGCACGGAGAGGGTGGTGTCGATCAGCCCGGTGATGCGGGTGGCCTCCCGGGTCGCGTTCTCGCGGAAGCCCGCCACGGGGGCGAGCACCG
This sequence comes from Archangium sp., assembly GCA_003249315.1. Classification (GTDB taxonomy): domain Bacteria; phylum Myxococcota; class Myxococcia; order Myxococcales; family Myxococcaceae; genus QKJM01. The sequence continues at coordinate 3,251 of QKJM01000381.1, read as the reverse complement.
TGTTCACCACGGCCTCCAGTTGCGAGGTGGCTCCCTTCAGCTCCTGCGTTACCCGGGAGCGGATCTGCTGCAGCTTCTCGTCGAGCTGTTGGTGCCGCGTCTCGAGCTGCGCCATGGCCTGATCCAGCTTCTGCTCGGCCTGACCCTGGCGGCGCTCGAACTCCTCCTGGAGCTGCTGCTCGCGGGCCTGGAGCTCCTCCTTCAGCTTCTGCTCTTCCTGCTTCACCTTCTCCCGGGCTCTCTGGAGCTGCTCCTGGAGTCGCTGCTCGCGGGCCTTCAGCTCCGGGGTCGCCTGGGGGCCCGCCTGCTCGCGCAGTCGCTGGAGCTCCTCTTCGAGCTGCTTCTCTCGGGCCTGGAACTCCGCCTTCAGCTTTTCGATGTTCTGCTCGACCTGCGCGCGGACGTGCTGACGCTGCTCCTCGAGCTTCTTCTCTGCTTCCTTCCTGGCGGACTCGAGCTGCTCCTTGCGCTTCTGCAGCGCGGACTTCACCTCCGAGGTGAGGGAGTCACAGCGCTGGTCCACCTCCTGGCCCAGTCCCTCGAGCTGCTGCCCGAAGGTCTGTTGCTTGCCGTGGATCTGGTCCTCCAGCGCCTTGCACCGGGAGGAGATCGTGGGCTCCAGCGTCTCCACGGAGCCGCGGATGCGGCCCGCGGAGGACTCGAGCTTCTTCTGCAGGGAGAGGACCTCTCCCGCGGCCTTGTCGAACTTGCCCCACAGCGCCTTCACTCAGGGCTCCAGTCGCGCCAGCTCGGCGTCCAGCGAGTCGATCTTCTTCGTGAGCTCCCCGCTCATCGCCTCCACCTCGGGACGCACGGAGGCGATGGCCGCCTCGAGCTTGCCCGAGAGGGCCTCGGCCTCGGTGCGCAGGGGCTTCACGCGACTCACCACCCCCGTGCTGAAGGACTCCAGTTCTCCGCGAAGCGCCGCTATCTTGCCGCGCAGTTGCCGCATGGGTCTTCTCCGTGCCTCGGTTGGTTGCTCACCGCAGCTTCTCGAGGGAGGCCTTGGCCTCCTCCGCCGCACCCGAGAGCCGCTCCGTTCCCTGGGACAGCCGCGAGGCCGCTCCCTGGAGTCCGCTCTTCGCCTCGGCCACCTTGGCGCCCACCTCCGCCCGGGCCCCGCTCAACGCCGCCTTGGCCTCCGCCTGGGCGCTCGTCATCTTCGCACGCGCGGCCGTCATCGCCCCCTTGTAGGCGGCCGAGGTCTCTCCGATGGCGCCCCCCACGGACGCCGAGAGGTCTCCCTTGGCGGCGTCCACCTGGGGGGAGACATCGTAGGTGGGGGTGGGGGCCATGCCACCCGACGTCTCCTGCACCTGGATGAAGAGGTGGCCCTCCCCCATGCGCACGAGCTGCGTGTCTCCGCCGGAGGTGCGGTGGATGCGCCACACGGGGTTGTCGTCCTGGAAGTCATGGGTGAAGGCCGTCTGGCTCGTCTTGTTCCAGCCCAGCAGGATCTGATCGCCCTGGCCATCCAGTGGGGTGCGCACGCCCTCCTTCCAGTCGAGGAAGCGCAGCAGCTCGGCGCGCTCGAAGTGCAGCTCCACCATCACCCGGGTGTTCTTGTACGGGGGAAAGAAGAAGTGGCCGGGGAAGTGGATGGGCTCCGCGGGCACGCTCACCGTCTTGTTCCACAGGGGCACTGTCATCTGGAAGGAGACGAGGGAGGTCTTCTCGTCCTCGATGATGAGGTAGCGCCGGTCCTCGGGCTCGCCGCCGGGGCTGTGGACGAGGCCCTCGACGTGGATGGGGTAGCGCGGGGCGAGGTAGGGCGGCAGGGTGGGCAGCGGATCGGAGGCGGGCTCGGTCTGGATCGACAGGCTCACCGAGTACCGGGCGGTGGAGGCCTGCTGCTCGTCATGCGGGCCCTCGAGCTCGGCGTGGGCCTCCAGGTCCAGCTCGAGCACCCGCTGGTCATCGTCGAGCCCGGTGAGAGTGGAGGGCCAGAGGGAGCCCTCCAGGCGCAGCAGCGCGCCGGGGAAGACGTCCACCGCGGGGAACTGCTTGAAGGACACCTCGAGCTGTCGCTGGCGGAGCTGGAGGCGCGACTTCTCCAGCTTCTGTCGCTGCTCGGCCTCGGAGGTGAGGGGGGTGCGCAGCAACACGTCGTGGGACACGCCGGTGGCGGCCTGGTCCTGGGGAATGGGCGTGGTGGTGGGCTGCTCGGCCACGGCGTTGAGGACGCGGGTGCCATGGCGGATGGGGGGAGGAAGCCGTACCCGCATGCTCCCCACCCGGAGGGGGCCGAGGGGGGCCGCCTGGCCGGAGGAGGGCTTGCTCTCGGCCAGCAGGTACTCGTTCCGCTGGCTGTCGTAGCAGAAGACGCCGTGGTTCGAGTCCACGTACCAGAGGACGAAGTCGTAGAAGCTCACCTCGGGGGCATCCGCGCCCAGCGCGAGGCAGAGCATGGGCTGCTTCTGCCGGAGCAGGGCCCAGTCATAGGAGATCTGGAGGGAGGCCTTGTGGGCGTCGAGCACTTCCTGGAGGGAGGTGTCGGTGACCAGCTCGATGGGGCGGTGCTGGCGCCAGAGCACCTGGGCGGCGTCGGCGAACTCGAGGGTGTAGTGACGGAAGACGCGCTCGGAGCCCTGGAGCGAGCCATGGGTCTCCGCCGAGAGGCGGCGGGCGCGGGCGAGGCCCTGGAGGAGGATCGGTGCGGGGGGCGAGTCGAGCGAGGGATCCACCGCGGTCAGGGACAGTCGCACCTGGGCGAGGTCCGGCTTCTGGAAGGCGGTGAAGAGGGGTTCGTCCTGCTTCTCCAGCGCGGTCCAGAAGGAGACCGAGGCGGTGAAGCCATGCTGGGTGAGATGCACCGCCACGTGCTTCACCTGGCCGCCGGGGATGGAGAAGGACTGTCCCCCGAGGGTCAGCGTCAGCTCGATTCGGAGCTCCTCCTGGAATGCCGTACTCACCGGGTGGGTCCTCCCTGGTCTGGGGCGCTGGGGCCCATCCTGTCACATCTGCGGAGCCGAGGACTCATCCTCCGCTGCGCAGCGGCAGGGTGAGCTCGAGCTGGACGGGTGTACCGGCCAGCTCGGGCGGCAGCGAGGCGCGTACGTGTACGCTCCGCTCGCCATTTCCGGAGGACACCAGCCGCCCGTGGAGCTGACAGCGCCGCCCCGGGCCCGCGGAGAAGAGCGCCTCGGCTGCCCGGGAGAAGAAGGTGGCCACCGCCTCCTGGCTGGCGCCGGAGGGCAGTCGCTCGGCCAGCTCCAGGGCGAGGCGGACGAGGCGGCCGGTGAGGAGCTGTG
>QKJM01000058.1 GCA_003249315.1 Archangium sp. | reverse complement strand
CGTACGCGGTGAAGTTCCTCTCCCTGGAGGTGACGGACGACTGGGGCTGGCGGGAGCTGGAGGTGTTGCTGCGGCTGCGGCAGGTGGGCGGGGTGACGTTGGAGGGGCTGGGCAAGTGGCCCGCCGAAGCGCCGGGTTTCCTCTACATCGCCATGGAGTACGTGCGGGGGCGGACGCTGGATGAGTGGGCGAGGCAGGAGAATCCCACGGCCCGGCGGGTGGCAGCGCTGCTGGTGCCGCTGGCGCGCTACCTGGCGGAGGTACACGCGGTGGGAGTCGCGCACCGGGACGTGAAGGGAGACAACATCCTGGTGAGGGAGGACGGGCGGCCGGTGCTGGTGGATTTCGGCGTGGGCACCTACGAGGGGGCGCTGGAGGTGACGGGCTGGAGGGTGCCGGGCACGCGGACCCACCAGAGCCCCGAGGCCATCCGCTTCATGCGCCAGCGCCGGGACGAGGAGCGCTACCCACCCACCCCGGGAGACGACGTGTGGGCGCTCGGGGTGGTGCTCTACAAGCTGCTCACCAACGCCTTGCCCTTCGAGGGGCTCCACGAGGGCGAGCTGGCCGAGTCCATCCTCACGCACACGCCATTGCCTCCGCACGAGCGCAACCCTCGCGTGCCGAGGGCGCTGGGCGAGCTGTGCTTGCGCCTGCTGGAGAAGGAGCCTGGAGCGCGCCTGCGGGAGGCCAAGGCGCTGGGCGAGGCGCTGGAGGCCGCGCTGGTCGGGGCGGATGCGGCCTGGGACGTGTCGCTGTGCGAGGCGTATTCGCCGGACAATGTCACCACCGCGCGAAGAAGCTCGCTCCCTCTGGAGTTGGAGGCGGAGGTGGCTCGGATGGAGCGGCTGCGGGGGTATGCGCCCCGGCGTGGGCCTCGGCCTCCCGGGAGGGAGTTCGCCTCCGAGTCCTCGCCGCGGCGCGTCCCCGCCTCTCCCTGGAGACGCGTGTTCCGCGGGAAGGCCATGCTGGCGGCGTCACTGGGCGCCGTGGCCCTGCTCGTGGCGGGAGGCTGGTTATGTGTTCCTCGTGAGCCGGAGGTCAGGGCTCCTGGTCAGGAAGTGGCGCACCCCGGCGGGCCGCCGGAAGGTGACGAGGGCGCAGCGCCTCCGAGGGCAATCACCCCTGCGCCCGTCGCCAGCGCGATGCTCGAGAAGGACGGAACGAGCGTGAAGACTTCGCAGCAACAGCCCCTCTTTTCTCCGAAGAAGCAGCTCTGCACGATGCTCGAGGCCCTGGGCCAGGCGTGCGTCGTGTGTACCGCCGTGGCCCAGGTGGCCTGTGTCAGCCCCCAGGTGCGCCCCACGCCACCTCCCGAGGAATGTCCTCCTGGCTCCCTGGAGGCCATGCGGGAGCTGGGCATCAGCATCGGGGACAGGGCGGGGTCGACCATTCCCATCGAGCATCCCGGTTGGGTCGCTGTACGCGACGAGGCCCCCGTAGAACTCGTGATGGGGCAGTACCTGGGACGGCTTCCTCCTGGCACCGTGCTGACGGGGCGGGCTCTTCTTAGCGGGGAGCACGTTCAAGGTCGCTTCACCGAGGCTCGTACGCCCGGCGGGGAACTCCTTCCCGTCTGCGTGATCGCATGGAACGAGGGACATCTCGGCTTCGTGGTGCAGGGAGAGATCGGGCAGGAGAGCGCCAGGATCCACAGCACGGTGTTCGTGAAGGCGGTGCAGCGCTTCGAGTAGCCGCCGCAGGCTGGCGCTCGGCATGAGCACTCGTGTTTCGGGTCGGAGCACGAGAGGGAACCCGTCCCAGAGGTCTCTGCTAGTCTCCACCACTCTGGAGATTGCATGCCCGTGCTCGCCCTGTCCCCTGCTCGTTTCCTGGCGCTTGCGTTACTCGCGGGCAGTCCCGCCCTCGCGCAAGTTCCTTCCTCCCCTGGGGATACACCGCGCGTGCGCCGCATCGAGCTGCGATCGGAGCCGAGCGCCGAGGTTCGCAAGGTGCTCATCAGCCGGGGCTTGTCCACCACGTTCTTCTTCAACACGGCCTTGGTGCCGGAGTCGGTGGAGTTGGAGGGGCGCGAGTATTTCCAGCGAGTGACGGTGACGGAGGACATGCTCACCCTCATCCTCGCGGGAGAGCCGAAGCCAGGAGAGGAGTTCCGCCTCCGGGTATTCTTCGCGGACGGAGCCGAGCCGGCGAGCGTGGACTTCCTCCTGGTGGTTCACCCGAGCCGCGCCGAGCAGCAGGTGGAGGTCTATCGCCAGCCTCGCGCCGCCGAGTCCTGTCGAGAGCAAGCCCGAGAGGCGGAGGACAGAGCCTGGCGATGCGAGGCGGAGCTGGCGCGCGTCCGTGCGAAGCAGGAGAGGCCGGATGGTCTCCTCGGTCTGCGAGAGGCCGGGCTGCTGGATGAGGCAGGTGTCTCGGCGCGCGCCCTGCTTCCCAAACGGGATTTTACTCAGCCCTCGGACGAAGTCCCCCAGGTGATTCACGCCACGGTCTACCGGGCCCGGAGCCGGTTGGCGCTGGAATTGGAGTTGGTTGAAACAGGCACCGCGCCCTTGAAGGTGGCGCGCGCGGAGTTGGTCGCCCAGGGCGGTGCGAGGCTGAAGATACTCCGGGTATGGCCACCGGAGCCTGTGCTCCTCGGGCCGAGCTGGCAACGCCTGTCCGTGGAAGCGGAGTGGGAGGGAGCATTGCCCCCAGGCCCGTACACGCTTGAGCTGTGGGATGCGGACGGCAAGCGCCGCGTCACCCTCCAGGGAGTGACATTTCCGGACTAATGGTTTGTTTCAGTAGATGATGAAGTCGAACTTCTCGATGACGGCCCTGAGTCCCTCCGGGGTGGTTTCCATGCGTTTGGCGACGGAGGGGGCGTAGTAAGTCAAGGCCACCGTGGAGGGGGGCTGCTTGCGCATGTTCGGCACGGTGATTTCGCCAAAGAGGCCCGGCCACTTGACGCTGCTCAGTTCCGTGGCTCGGCGGATGGGGTCCGGGACCGTGAAGCAGGGCCAGCGAGGAAACCGCAAGGTGCGGATGTCGCAGCCGTGGAAGCGGCAGCCGTCAAGGCGGGCCTCGGTGAAGTCACAGTCCTTGATGGCGCCGTGTTGATACTCGGGGTCGCTCCCGTATTCGGGCCAGTGCCCGAAGTCGCACCCCGACAGGCGTCCTTTGAAGCGACAACCCGTCAGGGCCGCCCTTATCCAATCCTGATGGTTCTTCAGCTCCTGCTTCACCTCGATGGCGCAGTCAATGAACCGGGCTCCGAGGATGTGCAGGCGCCTGGCGGACACCTTCAGGACAACCTTGCACTGACGCAGCGTCAGATTGGGGCCGAGAAAGTAGAGCGAGTCCTTGTCCGTCACCTCGAATCGTTCGTCTTCGATTTCCCTGTTCTCGATGATGACGTTCTCGAGCCAACCCATGGTCGCCTCTCTCAAAAGGTGAGCATCCGGAAGAATTCGGTCGCCATGCGCCTGCCGTGCAGTGCCAGATTCGACTCCGTTCCGGAGAGAATCTCGTACTTCCGGCCCGTCTTGAGGTCAATCACGTCGACGCCCTGGTGGTTCCACTTGAGAATCCTTCGGAACTGTTCTTCCACCTTTTTGTGGACGAAGCGTCCCCGGGCCTCGCGCTCCAGTAGACGTGCCAGCCAGTACCTGCCCCGTCGCAGGGCCTTGTCAATGGCGTCTTGCTCCGCTGGGGAGAGGTGGTGCGGCCCCCACTCCCGAGCCGCCCGCGTCACCGCCTCCTGGAGCTGGTCTCCCACGGTGTCGCGGGCGGGGATGTCCGCCACCGACTTGCCGCGAGGCAGGTGCCAGCGCTCCCCATTGCCGAGCTTCACCTGCAGGTTGCCGCCCCGGTGGCGGATGGCAGTGAAGAAGGAGCCGCCTCCAGGGGGCGTCTTCCCCCCACCGCCCTTCTTGAGCATCACCGCAGCGACGGGGCCCTGGGGGGAAGTGGCCACCGTCTCCACCGCCTGCACCGCGGCGGCGAGTGCCCCTTCCTGGGCCACCACCGCCTCCAGCTCCGGCACACCTCTCAGGAGGGCGGCCCCTCCCTGTGCCTCCCACTGTGCGCCCGCGAGGTGGTAGCCCGGCAGAGAGCGCACCTTTGTCGCCACCTCGCCCAGCGTGCGCCCCGTCAAGGTGGCCACCGCCAGAATCATCGCCCGGGCCGCGTCGGTGCCCAGCACCTTCGCGTAACCCGCGCCCGCCTCGCGCAGTTCCTCGAAGGTGGTCGCCTCGTGGGCCTGGGAGGCCAGCTTCGCCCACCCATCCATCAACCCCCACACCGTCTCCAGCCCCAGCCAGCCCACCAGAAGCACGGTGAGCGTCGCGGCCAGCGCCTTGGTGGAGGGTTCGGGCACCAGCCAGAGCGCCAGGTACATGCCCACCGCCGAAACCAGCATGCCCACCAGCGCCCGGTAATCCAGCAACTCGCGCGCCAGGGCTTCGCGCGTCTCGTCCAGCACCGAGCCGAGGGAGAGGGCCAGCGCCAGCGTCCTCCTGTCGTCCGCGCGGAGGTAGGGTCCATCGTCGAGGAGGCGCAAACAATCGCCACCGCCCTGAGTCGCACACCACCCCAGGTACTTGCGACGCAGAGTCTCCTCCGCCTCGGGGGAGAGGGGGACGGCTCCCGTCTGCTCCACCGGAACCAGCGAGTACACCCGGCCACGGTAGCTCTCCGCCTCCCAGTGTCCGCTCATGCTGACGCGCTCGACTTCCTGCTCCTGCCTCAAGGCCTCCAGTAGCTCCCGGGCAGCCAGTGAGGGAGTCCCCGCCAGTCGCGCCTCCCGTGCGAGTCGCTGGAGAGTTCGTTTGTACTCGGCCGGGTGTATGGGGACGGGCCGGGTCGCCACGGAGCCCGGCTCCATGAAGGCCACCTCGCACACGGCCGCCCCCGCGAGTTCCGCGTCGTTGCTGGCCACCCTATGGCCTCTCGGGGGCAGGCCCGTGGCGCATGCGGTCTGGAAGACGAGCACGATGAGGGCCAGGGAGCTCCAGAAGGGGCGCGGTCGCGTTCGGGCCGGGTGTGATTTCTGGTAACGAATGGACATGAGAGACGCTCCCTTTGAAGCGCATTCGCTTCATAGGATAGGCTGTCGCTCCGAGGTGGTGTCAAAGGATTCGAAACACGGGACGAGACTCGGCGTGGACGGGTGAGTCTGGCGGTCCCCAAGTGTTTCCGAGGACTTGCAGATGGCCCGCGAAGTGCATCCGGCCTGGTGGCAGAGCGCACGCACTGTGCTGGATGACGAGGCGCTGGTGGGCCGGCTGCGCTACGACTGCTGGGGCCGGGATACTGGCCCTCCGCGAGCCATGCGCCTCGGTCGCTCTTATTCTGCTGGAGGCTCGGGCTCATCCGGGAGCCGTGTCCGCACCAGACTCCAGCTCCTCCCATGGAGCGCGGTGAAACCCTGGCCAGCCATGGTGATCAGATCGCCGTGTTTGACCTTTCCGCTGGCGAGCCATTCATCTGCTTCCTCT
>QKJM01000530.1 GCA_003249315.1 Archangium sp. | reverse complement strand
CCTGAAGGTGGACAAGGCCCTGCGGGAGCTTCGCGCGCGGCCCCTGTCCCTGCGCGAATCGCTCGATCGTTTTCACGCTGCCTGGTCTGGCGGCACCCTCGGAGGAAAGTCATGAAGGGAATCGTTCTGGCCGGGGGCTCGGGCACGCGCCTCTTTCCCCTGACGCGCGTGGTCAGCAAGCAGCTCCTGCCCGTCTACGACAAGCCGATGATCTACTACCCGGTCACCACGCTGATGCTGGCGGGGATCCGGGACATCCTGATCATCTCCACCCCCACGGATCTTCCGCGCTTCGAGGAGCTGCTGGGCAGCGGCGAGCAGTGGGGCGTGCGCTTCCAGTACGCGGTGCAGCCCAGCCCGGACGGGCTCGCCCAGGCCTTCCTCATCGGCAAGGAGTTCGTGGGCTCGGAGCGCGTGGCCCTCATCCTCGGGGACAACATCTTCTACGGCCACGGCCTGAGCGAGTCGGTGCAGCGGGCGGCGGCGCGGGAGAAGGGGGCCACCGTCTTCGGCTACTACGTGAAGGATCCGGAGCGCTACGGCGTGGTGGAGCTGGACGCGCGTGGCCAGGCGCTGAGCCTGGAGGAGAAGCCGACCCAGCCGAAGTCCCACTACGCGGTGACGGGCCTCTACTTCTACGACAACCAGGTGTTGGACATCGCCGCGGGGCTCGAGCCCTCCGCTCGCGGCGAGCTGGAGATCACCGACGTCAACATCGCCTACCTGCGCCAGAAGCAGCTCCACGTCGAGCTGATGGGGCGCGGCTATGCGTGGCTGGACACCGGCACCCACGAGTCGCTGATGGAGGCCTCCAACTTCATTCAGATCATCGAGCACCGCCAGGGCCTGAAGGTGGCCTGCCCGGAGGAGATCGCCTTCCGTATGGGCTACATCACCGCGGCCCAGGTGGCCGAGCTGGCCCACCCCATGCGCAAGAACGAGTACGGGCGGTACCTGTTGGATCTCATCGAGAACAAGGGGGCGTGGGGATGAAGATCACCGAGACGAAGCTGCCTGGCGTCCTGCTGCTGGAGCCCAAGCGCTTCGGTGATGATCGCGGCTTCTTCATTGAGCTGTTCCACGCGCGCAAGTACGAGGAGGCGGGCATCGCCGGTCCCTTCGTGCAGGACAACTTCTCGCGCTCGGTGAAGGGGACGCTGCGCGGGCTGCACTTCCAGGAGCCGAACGCGCAGGGCAAGCTGGTGCAGGTGATGGTGGGCACCGTCTTCGACGTGGCGGTGGACATCCGCCGGGGCTCGCCGACGTTCGGCCAGTGGGTGGGAGTGGAGCTCTCGGCGGAGAATCGGAACCAGCTCTGGGTGCCGGCCGGCTTCGCCCATGGCTTCTGCGTGCTCTCCGAGAGCGCGGACTTCCTCTACAAGTGTACGGACTTCTACGCGCCCGGCACCGAGCGGGGCGTGGCCTGGAACGATCCGGACCTGGCCATCGAGTGGCCGGTGTCCTTCCCGCTGCTGTCACCGAAGGACGCGATGGCGCCGCGGCTGAAGGACGCGCCGGTCCTGCCCTCCTACGAGGGATGAAGCCCGGAGGGGCGAAGGGCCGGGCGTGGGCGCTGCTGGCCTTGCTGCTGGCGGGCTGTGCCTCCACCGCCGGCAGCGGAGGCGGACACGCGCCGCGCGTCTTTCGTACCCGCACCGAGGACGGTTGGAGCCTGGCCCTGCGGCGCTTCTCGCCCGAGGGGCCGGTGCGCGGCCGTCCCATCCTCCTGGTGCCGGGGCTGGCCTCGGGAGACGTGAGCCTGGCGCTGGAGCCGGGGCACGGCCTGGCGTACTGGCTGGTGGCGCACGGGCGCGAGGTGTGGACGGTGTCGCTGCGGGGCGCGGGGGACTCGGATCGGGCGGCGCCGGCGGCGGGGCGCCCCGCGACGTACGGCTTCGACACCCTCTGGCGGCAGGACTTCCGCTCGGCACTGGAGGCGGTGCGCGCGCACACCCGGGCGGAGGAGGTGGACGTCGTCGGCTACAGCTTGGGGGCATTGCTCCTCTACGCCTACCTGTCGGAGGACGGGGAGGGCGTGGGAGCGGCCGTCACCCTGGCCGGGCCCACGAGGATGGATCTGTCCGAGCCCTGGCTGCGCGCCCTGTCCGTGGTGGGGGAGCGCATCATCCCGCGGGGCTTCATCCTGGACATGGGCTTCACCGCCGCGCTGACGGCGCCGGTGCAGGCCTATCTTCGGGGCAATCCGGTGGAGTGGGTCGCCCTGGATGCGCGCAACACCCCGCGCGAGCGATGGGGGCGCTTCGCCGGTAGCGTCTTCGGTGAGCTCTCCGGGGCGCTGGTGGAGGATCTCCTCCGCATGGTGCGTACCGGGCGCTTCACCAGCGCGGACGGGCAGCGGGACTACCGGGCGGGGCTCGGCCGGGTGCGCGTGCCGGTGCTGGTGATGGCGGGGGAGGGGGATCGCATCGCCCCCGTGCCCGCGGTGCGGGACGGGTATCTGGCGCTGGGCGGCCCCAAGGTGTGGCGGCTGCTGGGCACCCGGGAAGGGCTCGGCGTGGACTATGGCCACGTGGACCTGCTGCTCGGCGAGCGCGCTCCCTACGAGGTGTGGGCGCCCCTGCTCGAGTTCCTGGACCGGGCCTCCCTCCAGGCGCGCTGAAGACCTGGGGCTCGCCTCTCTGGACGCTCTCCAGGAGAGGGAGCCGGTGCTCCGTCGCGAGGGGCGCTGGAGCTTCGAGGGAGAATGCCCACCTTCGGCTCGAAGGGAGGCGTGATGGTGTTACCGGGCAGGGGGATGAGCTGGAAGGAGTTCTTCAAGGCGCTCAAGGACGAGTGGTCGGGCGACGACCTGAGCATGGCTGCGGGCGCGCTGACCTTCTTCGGCGTGCTGGCGCTGTTCCCCTTCTTGCTGTTCCTGGTCGCGCTGGCGGGTCTCATCATCGACGTCAGGCAGGCCCAGGCGCTGGTGGAGGCGCTGGGCCGGGTGGCGCCGGAGGCAGTGACGCAGATCGTCGGCGAGCGCATCGACAGTCTGGCGCGGAGCAACAACACCGAGCTGCTGACGCTGGGCGCCCTGGGCGCCATCTGGGCGGCCTCCAGCGGGGTGGCGAAGCTGATCCGGGTGCTCAACACCGCCTATGACGTGACGGAGTCGCGGCCCTTCTGGAAGGTGCGGGGCATCGCCGTGCTGGTGACGCTGGTGGCGGCGGTGCTCTCCGTCCTCGCCGCGCTGGGGATGGTGGCCGTGCCCGCCTTCGCCGATGCCCTGGGGCAGCCGTGGAGCACCATGGTGATGTGGCTGCGCTGGCCGGTGGCGGCCTTGCTGGTGATGCTGGCGTGGGCGCTGCTCTACTACTTCCTCCCGGACGTGGAGCAGGAGTTCAAGTTCCTCACCCCGGGCTCGGTGGTGGGCGTCCTCCTCTGGTTGCTCGCCTCCTGGGGCTTCTCCCTCTACGTGAGCAACTTCGGCAGCTACGACGTCACGTACGGCTCGCTTGGCGGGGTGATCATCATGCTCTTCTGGATGTGGATCTCCTCGCAGGTGCTGCTGCTGGGGGCGGAGATCAACGCCGTCCTCGAGCACCGCTCCACCGAGGGGAAGTCGCCGGGAGAGAGGAAGCGGGGCGGGGAGGGTGGCCGGGCGGTGACGAAGGGTGAGAAGCGGCGGCGTGAGGACGAGCAGCGCCGCCGTCCCCTGGGGCCGCCGAGGCCCGAGCCGGCGCGGTGACGCCGGCCCGGTGGGGGCCCGAGTGCCACTCAGCGACGCTGGGCGGCGTACGGGTGCTTCGCGAGGAACTCCTCGAAGTTGCCGCTGAAGTCGTTGACCGGCTTGCCGTGCTCCAGGGACCAGATGCGGGTGGCCACCTCGGAGATGAGCTCCTGGTCGTGCGTCACGACGATCACCGTGCCCTCGTACTTCTGGAGGCCCTCGGCCAGCGCGCTGATGGACTCCAGATCCAGGTGGTTGGTGGGCTCGTCGAGCACCAGCACGTTGTCCTCGTCGAGCATCAGCTTGCACAGCAGCAGGCGCACCGTCTCACCTCCGGAGAGGGTGTCGGTGGGCTTCATCCGCTCCTCACCGGAGAAGAGCATCCGGCCCATGACGCCGGAGATCTCCTCGTTGGTGAGCCGGGTGTTGATGTCACGCAGCCACCCGAAGGCGGTGGTGCCCTTGCTGATGGTGCCGTGGTGATCCTGCGGCAGGTAGCCCATGGTGGCCTGGTGGCCCCAGGTGATCTTCCCTCCGCCGTCCGGCTCCACGGCCCCGGCGATCATCTTCACCAGGGTGGACTTGCCCACGCCGTTGCGGCCGATGACGCAGATCTTCTCGCCCTTGCACACCAGCGAGCTGAAGGGCTGGATCACCTCCTGCCCGTCGTAGCTCTTGGCGATGTTTTCGATCGTCAGCGTCTGCCTTCCGCTGACCTCCGCCTGATCGAAGCGGATGAAGGGCCTCGCGATGTTCGAGCGCTTGAGATCGTCCGTCTTCAGCTTGTCGATCTGCTTGATCCGGCTCTGCACCTGGGAGGCGCGGGTACCGGCGTGGAAGCGGGCCACGAAGTCCTGGAGCTGGGCGATCTTCTTCTTCTTCTCGGAGAGCTCCGACTCGACGCGGCTGCGCACCTGGGCCTTCTGCCGCACCATGTCATCGTACCCGCCGGGGTAGTGGATGATGGTCTCGTAGTCGATGTCCGCGATGTGGGTGCAGATGGAGTTGAGGAAGTGCCGGTCGTGGCTGATGGTGATGAGCACGCCCTCGTAGGCCTTGAGGAACTGCTCCAGCCAGCGGATGGAGTCGATGTCCAGGTTGTTGGTGGGCTCGTCGAGCAGCAGGCCCTGGGGCTTGCCGAAGAGGGCCTGGGCCAGCAGCACGCGCAGCTTGAGGCCGCCGGTGAGCTGGCGCATGGGCCCCTCGTGGAAGGACGCCTCGATTCCCAGGCCCTCGAGCAGCTCGGCTGCCTCGGACTCGGCGCTGTACCCGTCCTCCTCGGCGATGACGATCTCCAGATCGCCCAGCCGGTTGCCGTCCTCCTCGGTGATGTCCGGCTTGGCCAGCAGGACGTCCTTCTCCTTCATGGCGGCCCAGAGAGCGTGGTTCCCCATGAGGACGACGTCGAGGACGCGATCCTCCTCGTAGCGGAAGTGGTCCTGCCGCAGGATGCCGAGCTTCTTGGGGCGGGAGATGGTGCCCATGTCCGCCTCCTCGTCCCCGGCGAGGATCTTCATGAAGGTGGACTTGCCCGCCCCGTTGGGGCCGGTGAGGCCGTAGCGGCGGCCCGGTGAGAAGGCGACGTTGACCTCCTCGAAGAGCTTCTTGGGACCGTAGGCTTTGGAGACGTTGGTGACGGTGAACATGAGGGGGCTTGTAGCGGAAGGAGGTGGCTGCCGAAAGGCGCGCGGCAAGTGCGGCGTCAGGGCGTCGGTCAGTGACTCCTGATAACCCCTCGGCGGTGGCATTCATGCCTTGACGCGCCGCGGCGGTCGAATATCATGG
>QKJM01000441.1 GCA_003249315.1 Archangium sp. | reverse complement strand
GCGGCTTCCGTGGCATCGAGCCCGGACTCCTGGTCCGAGGTGTGGAGGATCTGAACGGTGAAGTCGACGTACTTCGAGGTGTCGGGAGGCTGGGGCTCCTCGCCACAGCCGATGGTGGAGGCCAGCGCCAGGAGAGCGGTGGCCAGGGTGACGGGTCTGTTCTTCAGAGGCATGGTGCTTTTGTGGAAGGGGGCCTCGCGGCCGTTGGGGGGGGCCGCAAGGGTAGCGGATTCCGCGCGCCGCGGTGAGGGGGCGTTCTTCTGGGAGCGCTGTGCTAACCTCATGACCTCATGGCCAATCAGGACTGGGTCTCCCGTCTGCTCTCCGGCCGCGCCACGGCCGACAAGGGGTTGAGCGTCCACCTCTCCGAGCGCGACGGAGGCAGCCTCCACGACAAGATGCGGCAGGCGTATTGGTGGATTACCAACAACGCCATCCTCTGCCCCTACTACGACATCGAGTTCGGCCCGGGCGCCTCGGTGCGCACGAGCACGGGTGACGAGGTACACCTGCCCGAGGACATGAGCTACAGCTCGTTCGTCCTCGTCCCGCTGCTCACCCTCTTCACCTGCCGGCGAGCGCTGCTCGTGGGCGGTCCGGGCCGAGGGAAGACGACCTCCGCCATCCTCATGGCCCTGCTCTCCGGCATGGACCGCGAGGAGGTCCACCGCGGCATCCAGCGCGGCCACCCTCAACTGAGCATCTCGGAGCTGCTGGGCGCTCCCCTGCCCGCGGACATGCTCCGCGCGGACGACCTCTCCTCGGTGAAGGTGAGCTGGCGCAAGTGGATCCACCAGCGCGTCAAGATCATCGACGAGTACAACCGCATCCCCACCAAGACGCAGTCGGCGCTGCTATCGCTGATGGCCGAGGGGTACGCGGAGATGATGGACCAGTACGTGTACGCGGGGCGCTCGAGCTGGTTCCTCACCGCGAACGACGACGCGGGCGGAGGCACCTTCCAGGTCATCGAGGCCCTCAAGGACCGCATCGACGTGGTGGTGCGCGCGGTGCCCTTCAACTCGGGCTTCCTCGACGCCCTGCTCCAGCGGCTCGAGGCGGACAAGTCCCCCGAGGAGCTACTGCCCGCCGAAATCGTCTTCACCCCAAGTGAGCTGGAGGCCGCCCATGACGCCATCCTCAAGGTGGAGGTGCCCCGCGAGGTGCTGGAGCGGGTGGCCTTCTTCCTCGGGCAGCTCGACTTCTGCCGCCAGGCCTCGCCGCGCTTCGAGTTCAAGCACAAGGACACGCTGAAGCTGGCCGGGCAGACGGTGGCCGCGGTGTGCAACGAGCAGTGTCCGCTGGACAAGAAGGTACACCTCTGCACCCAGACGGAGAACGGCGTCTCGGTGCGCGCGTACCAGACCATCCTCCACTTCGCCAAGGCGCTGGCCTTCTTCCGCGGGCACAAGGTGGTGGAGCTGGAGGACTTCCGGCAGATGACGCCCTGGGTGCTGCACGAGAAGCTGGTGCCCAACGCGCGCAGCGCCTTCTTCGAGGTGAAGGGCAAGCGGCTGTTGCTGCAGGACCGGGTGAGCTGGATTCGCCACCTCTTCGACATGGCGATGGAGCAGTACGGAGCGCACGAGCCGGTGCGCAGGCGGGTGGGGGCGCTCCGGGCGGAGCTGGACGCGGGACTGGCCGGGGTGGACCTGCGCACCACGGAGAAGCGCATCGGCCGGGTGACGGCGCTGATGAACGAGCTGCTGACGAAGCACGAGCTGTCCGGGCCGGTATACGAGGACCTCATCCACCTCAAGTCCCTCTACAGCCGCTACCGCAACTACGCGACGTGGCTGAAGACGAACCCCGGTGGCCGGCCATGAGCGACTGGGTGGAGGAGCTGGAAGCGAGCGCTCGCGGACGCTTCGTGCGCTGGGACCCGGGGGTGTGGAGGGAGGTGCGGGAGGGGCCCGCTCAGGTGCTGGGGCACACGCTGCGAGGCGAGACGCGGACCGAGGCGGAAGCGCTGCTGCGGGACTACCTGCGACTGGCGGCGGAGGCCATCGGGCTGGGGTACCTCTACCCGGCGTCCGCGGGCCGGCCCAACTTCTTCACCCTGGCCTGGACGGACCTGGTGCCTCGGCTGCTGCCGTCGGTGCCCCACTCCGAGCGCGCCCGGGTGCTCGCGCAACTGTGGAACCTGGGTGAGAACCTGGAGTCCGCGCCCCCCTGGGTGCAGCGCCTCTTCTGCCGCGTGGTGAGCCGGCTGGACTCGCTGGTGGAGCTCGAGTCGACGCTGCGGAGCACGGCCGCGGCGGCGATGGAGCCTCCCACCACCCCGCTGGGAGCGGGCGCGAAGGTGCATCAGATGGACCTGTCGCGAGAGGACGCGCGATTCCTTCCGGGCGCCATACACTTCCTCGCCCCTACCGTGGTGTGCGTACATGACCGGCACCGCCCCGCCGTGGCCGGCCGAGAAGCCGCCACGCAGGGCGTCTGGCTCAGCGAGGCGCCCGTCCTGCTCGGACCCATGGGCTGCACCGAGACCCCCGATGTGGCGCTCCCGGAGTTGCCGCTGCTGCCGAAGGACGAGTGGTATGCGTGCGCGGTGAATGAGTGGCGCGCCGCGGCCACCCTCCACACCTCGCAGTGGCTGGTGGTGCTGGTGTGAGTCGTCAGTCCATCTCTCCGGAGCGACTCGCGCGCTGCTGGGAGGAGGCCCTGGCGCTGTGGGACGTGCGGGTACGGCTCAGCCCTCCCGAGCCCCACGCGCCCTTCCAGCGACCGGCCAGCGGTACGAACGAGCCCATCGCCTATATCGACCTGGAGCGGCGCCAGGTGGTGGTGAACCTGGAGCTGCTGGCCCGCATCGGCGCGGCGGACAGCCTCACCGCGGTGCTCGCCCACGAGGTGGGCCACCATGTGCGCTTCCCGCACACGCTGGGGTGGGACGCGGAGCTGCGGGTGATGGAGCAACGGCTCATCCCCGGCCTGGGGGCCTCGCTCACCAACCTCTTCTATGACTTGCAGGTGAACGAGGTGGTGGGCCGTACGCACGCGGACGCCCTGTGCGCGGTGTACCGAGGCTTCCTGGACGCCTCGGAGCAGCAGAGCGTGACACCGCACTTCTTCTTCTACCTGGCCATCTACGAGGAGCTGTGGGGCCTGTCCCCGAGTTCGCTGGTGCCAGTCGGGCAGGAGAAGCACATGGAGGAGGCGTACCCTGGCTGCCGCGCCGAGGCCCGCCTGTTCGCGCAGACCTTCTACGCGCTGCCAGACGCGCGGCTGCAATTCCTCTACTTCTGCAGCCACTTCATCCGCTACCTGGAGAAGCCGGAAGAGAAGCCGCAGTTCCTCCTGCCCTTGAGCGGGGACGTACCGCTACCGGATGTGGACGACCTCGACGCGGCGATGAGCTCGGCCGGTCGCTGGGAGGACGCGCTGGACGAGGCCCGGGAGCAGGGGTGGTTGGAGTCGGGTGAAGCCGCCGATGTGGAGCCACTCGAGGCCATCGACCGGCTGATGGAGCACCGGCCTGGCAAGGAAGGCGGCGAGGTGCGCGAGGTGCTGGTGGGCCGACACTACCGGCGGCTGGTGGACCAACACCTCGTGGAGCTGCCCCGGATGCCGTCTCAGCCGGAGCCCTACCTGCGCACCACACCCGAGGCCTGGGAGTACGGGGACGATCCCTCCACCATCGACTGGACGCTCACGGTGCTGGCGCAGGGACCGCTGGCCGCGGTGGCGCCCCTTCGTCGCGAACTGGAGGCGGACGTTCCTCCGCCCTCGCTGCCGGGCGTGCCCTCGGTGGAAGTCTACCTGGACACGAGCGGCTCCATGCCCCACCCCGCGCGCCAGGTGAATGCGATGACGCTGGCCGCGCAGGTGCTGGCGGCCTCGGCGCTGCGGCGGCAGGCCACGGTGCGCGGCATCATCTACTCGAGTGGCCCGCCGAGCGTCTCGCCGTGGATGTATGATGAGGAGACCGCTCGCCGCTTCCTGCTGCGCTACATCGGCGCGGGGACGACGTTCCCCTTCCCGCTCCTGGAGGAGCTGTCGCGCGAGCGGCCGGATGCGCTTCGAGTCATCATCTCGGACAGCGACTTCCTGTGGAACGTGCAGGAGGAGGACGGTGCGGAGTTGCTGGTGGAGGCGGTGCGGCGCTCCCGGCTGCTGGTGGCCTTCCTGGCACTGCCGGATGAGCAACAGGCGCGCAAGGTATTGAGGCCCGCGCTGGCGGAGCGGCGCTTCCGTCTGGTGACGGTGAAGTGGCCATCGGACTTCGGGGCCGCCGCCGCCTCGCTATCCCGGGCCTTGCTGGAGACTTGAATGGGTTTCAATCTGCCACGGATTCAGGAGCAGCTCACCGCGGCGCCGCTGGCCTCGCCCTACCCTCATGACCTGGCGGTAGCGGTCATCTGCGACACGTTCCGCCAGGCGGGGGTGAAGCCTCCGTCGCTCGCGGCCTGGAGGAGTCTGTCGGAGCGATTCCGGCACCCGCTGTGGAAGGAGCAGGTAGGGATGCTGGCGTACGTGCTGGCCTCCACCTTGCTGCGCGAAGAGACGGTGCGGGTGCTGCGGCCGGACTTCGACGGGAACGACGCGCTGCGCCGCTTCTTCGAGGCAGTGAGTCCGCTGACGGCGGAGATGGTGCGCGCCAACGCATTCCGCCAGGAGGAGTTCCTACGCCGGTGGGTGGAGTGCGTGGGAGGAGCGGTGGAGGGCGAGCGGCCGAGGGATTCGAAGCGACGGCTGGAGCAGCTCGACTACCGACGAGCGCTGAAGGAGTACGAGCGGGCCGAGGCGGCGCGCAAGGCGGAAGCGGAGGCACGCCGCAAGAGGCTGGAAGAGGCGCAGCGGCGAGCCGCGGACGCGAGGGGATGGAGGGAGTGAGAGAAGTGGTGGGACGAGGGGTGGACCTGGGAGTGGCGCCTCGGGCGAACCTCCGCCGGGACACCTCCTCGCAGCGCGCGCACCTGCCATGGGCGGAGTCGGTGGCGGCCGAGCTGGCGCGGCTGGCGGGAGCGGAGGACGAGGAAGCGGCGCGGTCCCTGCTGGAGTCGCGGCTGGCGTGGCTGCGGGAGGCGCTGCTGGAGTCGCCGTACTATGTGCGCAAGCTGCGCGAGGCGCACATGCACCCGAGCGACTTGCGGGGGCTGGAGGACCTGCGCCACTTCCCCCGGCTGGAGCGGGCCACCTTCGGGCAGCACTGGGACGAGTTGCCGGTGCTACCACCGGAGAGCGCCGAGTGCGTGGTGGTGAGGAGCTCGGGCTCGACGGGAGAGCCGGTGCGGGTGGTGAGGGACAGAAGGGACTGCCTGCACATGTGGGCCGTGCTGCGCTTCCTCGCGACGCGGGCGAAGGCCGTGCTGCCTCCAAGGCCACGGGTGGTGCTGCTGGACGCACTGCCCGGGGGGCTGGAGTACTCGGTGCGGCTGCCGATTCTGGGGGATGGGGCGCTGCACCGGCTGTCGGTGTTGCGCGCGGACACGCTGGAGCGCCTGCGGAGGGTGAAGCC
>QKJM01000448.1 GCA_003249315.1 Archangium sp. | reverse complement strand
GCAAGGTGCCGTCCTCCGCCACGAAGACCTCGCCGGCCTTCTGCTCGGCTCGGCCCGTGGTGGGCTCCACCAGGAAGCCGTCAGGGCGCACCAGCCGCAGCCGGGTGAAGCGGCGCATGCGTGCGTGCAACTCGTCGCGAGTCACCGTCTCGCCGCCGCTGGCCACCTCCAACAGCAGGTGCGCAGCCATGCGCCGAGGCCCGAAGTTGCCCAGCGTCACCGGTGTGGCCACCAGGAGTGGTAGCAACTCCATCGCCTGAGTGGGGGAGAGCGTGCGTCCATCCTCGGGCAGTGCCGGGGGGGGAATTCCCGCCTCCACGAGGAAGCCCTGGAACCAGTCCAGGCTCATGGGCACGGCGTAGGGGTGGCCATTACCCACCCCATCCGGCCAGCCGAGTTCCTCCTCTTCCCAGTCCCTCAGCGGGTCCACCGCGCCAGGGCGGGGCGTCGGGCCGAGGACGAGCGCATGGGCTTTCCCGTCTCCCTCGCTGCGAGCGCGCCAGTCCGTCCGAGCCACCCCCTCCTCCTCGGTGGAGGTGTCCGAGCGCGACGACGCGTCGAGGGGTTCTTCCGGGTAGGCCCGCGCCAGGGCCCTGCGCGGCTTCGCGTCCGGGTGCTCCGGCGGGGTGAGGGGCCGGTAGCGGAAGTCGCCGCCCACCACGTGGCCGCCCATGGGCAGGCCCGTGGCGCACGCGGACTGGAGCAGGGCGAGCAGGAGGAGCGCCATGGGGCTCCTCCTGAAGGAGTGGGCGGGCTGCTGCATGGTGGGAATCTACCCGCGTTCGTGAGGTGGACTCAGGGGGCAGGAGCGGGCGGACGCTCGACGACCCTGCGGAACCCGCCTCGCGTCAGTCCGCCTTCCCGAGCTTCGCCGATGCCAGACCCTGAACGCGTCCGCCCCAGGGCTTCTGGAGGGCCACCACGGCGCGCAGCTTGTCTCGCTTCCATCCGCGTCCCAGCTTCAGCCGTACCTCCGTGGTGTAGCCGTCGCCCTCGGGTGTCGGCTCTGGTAGCACCATCCAGGTGCGCACCGTCGCCGCGTGCGCGAGCGTGCGCCCCTTGTTCGGCCCGCTCGTCACCTTCGTGCGCAGCCCGTCCTCCGCCAGCGCGGCCCACACCTCCGTCTCCTGCGAGAGGAGGACTGGAGTGCGCGTCTCTCCGGCTCCGAGCGCCAGGGAGAGGTCGAGCAGGGCGGCGTTCAGCATGCGCTGGGATTCTCTTGAAGTCAGGGCGCGTGCGAGCGCGTGGACAGTCGTGCTCGCACCAGCAGGGTCAGCCCTCCCAGGAGGAGCCACGGGCCCACGTGAGAGAGCGCCAGGTGCGCCGTGCTCCCGTCCGGGCAGTGCAGGTGCAGCAGCAGCAGGCCCACCGCCCCTCCGCTCAGCCCCGCCGCCACCGCCCTCGCCGGGTGGTACGCGGACCGTCTCAGCAGCACCAGCGCCGCCACCAGCGGCAGCGCGGACAGCATCATATGCACCCTCGCGCACCCCAGGGCCCCCGAGAGCAGGCCCCTCATCGCGAGCCCCGAGCCGCCGAGCACCACCGACAGCCCCACCACCGCCGCGCTCGTCCCCACCAGCCCCCACGCCGCCTTTCGCCCGGGAGCCAGTGCCACCCACGCCCCTCCCACCATCGCCACCACCAGCAGCAGCGCCAGCCCCGTCACCACCCATGTCGACGCGGTGTTCCCCACCAGCCCCACCCGCGTCAAGGCCAGCGCTCCCAGCACCGTCACCAGCGCGTACGCCCCCACCAGCACCGCCACCTCGCGCCACCACGGCGTCGTTCTCGGGTGCGCCGCCAGCTCCTTCAGCGCCTCGTCTCGCGCCTTCTCCAGCGCCGGGGCCTCCGCGCCTCGTGGCTCGCCGAGGTCCTCCAGTGCGCTGAAGCCCTCCACCAGCTCCCGGCACTCCGCGCACCCCGCGACGTGCGCCTCCAGCTCCGCCGGCAGCGGCTCTCCCAGGTTGTCCATCACGCGGCCGCACTCGGGGCTCATCGCGTCTCCTCCCGCAGCGTCGCCAGCAGCTCCCGCAGCCTCGCGTAGCCCCGGTGCGCCCGCACCTTCACCGCCGTCTCCGTCAGTCCCATCGTCTCCGCTATCTCCGCGAAGCTCATCCCCTCGAAGCGGTGCAGCATGATGGGAATCCGCTGGCCCTCGGGCAGCTCCGCCAGTGCCCGCTGCACCGCGCGCTCCAGCCCCATGTCCCTCGGGGCCGGCGCCTCCGCGGGCACCGTCGTCGGCAGCTCGCCCTGGTCCGTCAGGTCTTCCGGCCGCTTGCGCCGCTGCCAGTCCCGCGCCGCGTTGGTGGCGATCGCATACAGCCACGGCTTGACCCGCGCCCCCTCCTGGAAGCGCCCGCGCGCTCGCACCAGCGAGAGGAACGTCTGCTGCGTCAGGTCATCCGCCGCCGCCGGACTGCCCGTCAGCCGCGCCAGGTAGCCGTTCACCGACCGCGCGTGGCGCTGGAAGAGGGCTTCGAAGGCCCGTGTGTCGCCCTGGCGGAATCGCGTCATCAGCGTCTCGTCCGACTCGCCGGCGGCCACAGGGCTCGCCGGCTCATCAGCGGTACGCGCGCGGGCGACTTCGGGTTTCAGCGGAGGGGGGGACACGGAGGATTCCTGGCTCCTGGGGCCAGTCTACCCCGGAGGGCTCGGTTGACCACCTCCGCGAGGGCCGCTCCTACTGCCGCTTCAACAAGGCCTGGGGGGTTGGCGCCGAGCCGGGCAGGCTCTCGGCCGCCACCGTCAGCGCCTCGCGCACCTTCTCCTCCGCCGCCTTCCGCTTCGCCGCCACCGGGGCGAACCAGGGGATGTGTACCGGCGCGTTCAGCTCCGCCCGCTCCTCCTCCGTGTACTTCAGGTAGGAGTACTTCGTCTGCTCGCTCGGCAGCCGCAGGTCCTTCACCAGCCCCACCCACGAGAGCACCTTCAGCGAGTAGTAGCTGACGTCCACCTCCCACCAGAACCAGCCCTGGTTGGCGGTGTTCTGGTGGAAGTGGTGGTTGTTGTGCCACCCCTCTCCCAGCGTCACCAGCGCCAGCAGCCAGTTGTTCTTGCTGGTGTCCGTCGTCTTGTAGCGACGCTTGCCGAAGACGTGGCTGAGCGAGTTGATGGTGAAGGTGCCGTGCCACAGCAGCGTGGTGCTCACGAAGAAGCCCCACACCAGCATCGAGAACCCGCCGATGAAGTAGAGCGCCACCGCCATCAGCACCGGCGGCACCAGGTGGTTCTTGTTGAGCCACACCAGCTCGGGGAAGCGGGCGAAGTCCTTGATGCTGTCGTACTTCGTCTCGCCGTACTTGTCGCAGAGGATCCACGTCATGTGGCTCCACCAGAAGCCCTTCCGCACTGGCGAGTGGATGTCCTGCTCCTGGTCCGAGTACCGGTGGTGGTGCCGGTGGTTCGCGGCCCACCACAGCACGCCCTTCTGCACCGACAGCGTGCCTGCCAGCGCGAGGAAGAACTGGAAGCCCCGCCCCGCCTTGTACGCGCGGTGGCTGAAGTAGCGGTGGTAGCCGGCGGTGATGCCCCACATCCGGAAGACGTACAGCCCCAGGCACACCGCTACGTCCACCAGGCTGGCTCCCGTGTAGAACACGAAGAGACACATCAGGTGGACCCCGATGAAGGGGATGGAGGCGAGCCAGTTGATCTTCTCGTCCTGGGCGACGGCAGCGGCGGGAGCGTTCACGGGAGCCTCTGATTGGAAGCAGACCGAGCAGGAAGGTGCTCAGTCTCATCCCGCATCAACGCCTCCGCATGTCATGGCTCTGTCAGGCGGTCGCAGATTTCTGCCGCTCCTCCAGCCACTGTTCGAAGGCCGGGTGCCCATGGAGGGGTGAGAGGTCCTCGTCGGAGGCCGCGTAGTCGACATCCTCGAAGCCCAGCTCCGTGGCGCGCCGCAGCAGGCGCACCGCGTCATCCTTGTGACGCGCCCGGGCATGGGCGCACGCCGCGTCGTAGGCCAGGCGGGCGGTCGGGGAGCGGGCCAGCCCCGCCTCGGCCACCTCCGCCGCCTCCGAGTACGCTCCGCGGAGGAAGAGGATCCTCCCGGCGCAGGTGAAGGCCGCCTCGGCATCCACTCCTGGCAGTCGCAGGGCCTCCATCACCTGTCCCGTGCGGATCAACGCGCCGGCGTACTCGTGCAGCACCGTGGCGTCGTTCTGCTCCTTGAAGGCCACCTCCCACAGGGCCAGCGCCCGCCGCTCGTCGCCCACCAGGGAGAAGGCCGCCGCCAGCGCGTGCGTCTCCACCGGCTGTCGCCGGAGCTGGGAGAAGTGCTCCAACGCCGTCCGTCCCTGGCCCTCCTTGAGGGCCACCCAGCCGAGCAGGTGGTGGGCCTGTGAGGCGAACTCCACGGTACACTCCTTCGCTTCCAGCACCGAGATGGCGAGCCGCCGGGCCTCCTCCTCCCGGCCCTCCCCCAGCGCCACCTGCCCCTGCTGAAGCGTCTGCAGCAGCGGCTCCTGTGTCTTCAGCAGACGTATCTCTCCTCGCAACATCGCCAGCAGCAGCCGCAGCGCCTGCAGCCCGAAGAGGGCGAAGAAGGCGAACAGCAACACGTCTCCCTGCCGCATCGCCCAGGCGAGGATCGCCACCGAGACCACCACCGCCAGCCCCTGGGCCCCGATGAGGCCCGCCTGTCCGAAGAAGCGGGTGGCCAGCGCGCTCGCGATGTGGCCTCCGTCCAGCGGCGGCACGGGGATGAGCTGGAACAGCGACCAGACGAGGTTGGCCAGCGCTCCCAGGGTGAAGAGGTAGAGCAGCACCTCCGAGCGTCCGTTGGCCCAGGCGTACCCTCCCAGCGAGGCTCCCGCCAGCAGCAGCCCGGAGAAGGGGCCCGCCGCGTTGATGAGCACCAGGTGGTGCCAGGGGAGGGCGCTGGGGGCGTTCATC
Source organism: Archangium sp. (assembly GCA_003249315.1). GTDB lineage: Bacteria > Myxococcota > Myxococcia > Myxococcales > Myxococcaceae > QKJM01. Next base: position 14,950 of record QKJM01000448.1, on the reverse strand, counting down.
TGGGTGAAGCCCCCCATCCACTTCAGCGAGATGCTCGGCCGGTAGCCGAAGGCCCGGCCCACCAGCGCGTGCCCCAGTTCGTGTACCAGCGTCGAGACGAAGACGACGAACACCCACATCAGCAGATACAGCGCGAGCGTCTTGCCTCGCTCCGGGTCCCCGGTGGTCAGCAGGTGGCGATAGGGCCAGGTGTCGAGCGTCGTGTCCTTGAGGCTGCCCGGTCTCGGGAGGAAGACGTAGGCCAGCAGCGCGGAGAAGATGGCGTGGCTCGGGTGGATGTCGACGGGAATGCTCCCGAGACGAAAGCGCAGCATGGCCCTGACCTTAACCAATAGGGGGCGACCGCGCAGGCGTTGCCTGCTTCCGGGAAGCCTGCTTCCGGGAAGAAGGATGGTAGAGAGCCGTGTTTCCTTCTCTTTCCGGCCCATGCTCCGTATCGGTCCCTACACGCTCCCCAATCCGTTCATCCTCGCCCCCATGGCGGGGGTGAGCGAGCAGCCCTTCCGCGTCCTCGCCTTCGAGCTGGGGGCCGCCCTGTGCCCCACCGAGCTCGTCAGCTCCCAGGGCCTCATGCGCATCAACCAGCGCACCTTGCGCTACCTCCGCTTCGACGCGCGGGTGGAGCGCCCCTATAGCCTTCAACTCTACGGGGGCGACCCGGAGGCCATGGTCCGCGCCGCCCTCATCGGCCAGGAGCACGGCGCGCAGATCATCGACATCAACATGGGCTGCCCGGTGAAGAAGGTGACGAAGAACGGGGCCGGCAGCGCCCTGCTGTGCGATCCGCCGCGCGCCGCCACCCTGGTGCGCGAAATCCGGGCGGCCACCGGCCTGCCCGTCACCGCGAAGATCCGCTCCGGGTGGGACGAGCACAGCCGCAACTACCTCCAGGTGGCGGAGCTGCTCCAGGCCGCTGGCTGTGCCGCGCTCGCCGTCCACCCTCGCACCCGAGCCCAGGGCTACTCGGGCCAGGCGGACTGGAGTGTCCTCGCGGACCTCAAGCGTCACTTCCCGGAGCTGCCCCTCATCGGCAACGGCGACGTGAAGACACCCGCGGACGCCCGCCGCATGCAGGAGACCACCGGCTGTGACTTCGTGATGATCGGCCGCGCCGCGCTGGGCAACCCGTGGGTGTTCCGCGAGCTGCTGGGAGGCCCCGCGCCCACGCCCGAGGAGCGCTGCGTGCTGGTGCTGAGGCACTTCGCCGCGCACCTGGAGTTCACGGGGGACGCCCTCGCCGCGGTGCGAAGCTTCCGCAAGCACCTGGCCTGGTACGCCCACGGCCTGCGCGGCGCCGCCGCCTTCCGTGCCGAGGCCAATCAGCTCGACTCTCCCGAGGCCGTGCGGGACGCCCTGCACCGCTTCTTTCGCGCCGCCAGCGCCGATCCCCACGCTCCCTCCGAGGAGCAGGACGTGGACTACCGCGCCGCGCTCGGCTGAGCCTCTCCTATATATAAGGAGGACGAGGGGGCGGCCCCGAGGGCGCCCGGGGAGACGAGTCGCCGGGTGGTGGCCACTTCCCGGAAGTAGTCGCGGGCTGGAGTGGGGCGGCGCTCCAGGGTGGTGAAGTCCACCTGGTAGAGGCCGAAGCGCGGCCCCCAGCCCTCCAGCCACTCGAAGTTGTCGAGCAGGCTCCAGTAGAGGTAGCCGCGCACGTCCACGCCGTGCTCGCGCGCCTCCAGCACCTGCTTCAGGTGTTGGTGGATGTAGTGGGGCCGGCGCTGGCCGTGGCGGTCGTCGATGCCGTTCTCCGTCACCCACACCGGTCGCCCGTAGCGCTTGAGCTCGCGCAGCAGGTAGCCGAAGCCCTCGGACCAGTCCTCCCAGCCGATGTCGGTGAGGCCGCGGCGGTGGATGTCCTTGAACCGGAAGTCGAGGTAGGGCGCGCGCGAGACGAAGCGCAGGTGGGCGCGGGTGTAGTAGTTGATGCCGATGAAGTCGCAGGAGTCTCGCGCGCCGGGAATCTCCAGGTCGGCGGTGGCGACTCCGGGCATGTTCACCCGCAGCCGGCCGGACATCAGCGCCTCGTGGAAGGTGTGGTTGTAGGCCTGGGTGCCCAGCCGCACCAGCGCCCTGTCCATCGGGTGCCACCATCGGTCCGGCGCGAAGTCCATCATGTTCTGCGCGGTGCCCAGCGGCACCGGGCCCAGCGCCGTGTGCAGCTCCTCTCGCGCGGCCACGTGGGCGCGCACCATGTTCTCCAGCGCCGCCACCAGCTTCGTCCGGTCGGTGAGGCCGGGGGGCATGAGTCCCTGGAGGTAGCCACCCAGCAGCAGCACCATCGGCTCGTTGAGGGTGATGACGAGCGCGTCCAGCCCTCGCAGCACCGGGACGCAGGCGCGCACGTAGGCTCGAAAGGCCTCCACGCTCTCCGGCAGGTGCCACGGCGTCTCGCGGTGGAACCAGGTGGGGTGGGTGAAGTGGTGGAGAGTCACCACCGGGCGCAGGCCGTACGCCGCCATCTTCTTCAGCCGCTCGCGGTAGGCCTCGAGCACCGCGCCGTCCAGCTTTCCTCGCTCCGGCTCCACGCGCGCCCACTCCAGGGACATCCGGAAGGCGCTGGCGCCCGCGTCGCGCGCCAGGCCGTAGTCCTCCTCGTAGCGGTTCCAGTGGTCCACCGCGAGCCCGCAGCGCGCGTGGGCCTCCTTCAGCTTCCCGGCCCGCTCCCACTCGGACCAGTCGTTCTCGATGCCGCCCTCCACCTGGTACGCGGAGGTCGCGACGCCGAAGGTGAAGTCCGGCGGAAAGGTCTTCTCGTGAGCGCTCATGGGTCCAACCCAAGGTAGACGCGGCGGGGAAATGCGCAAAGCGCCGCGTTCCGGACCGAGTGCGCGCGAGCCGACAGTCGGCGCGCCTGGATGCGCGGAAGGGAACACCGCGGCGGCTCGAAAGGCCCTCCCTTGCTGCACGGACGCGCGCGGGGCCGAAAAATCGGCCTCGCAGGGCGTTGCACTACATCACCATGCGTTGACACACTGGCAGGGCATCTCTACCATTCACCACAAGCACTCAAGATGCGAGTGCAGGCCCCACTCCGAGCGAGTGGTGGTGATCACCACGGAGGCTTTAATGGCCGCTAAGAAGACGACCGCGAAGAAGGCCGCGGCGAAGAAGACCGCCACCAAGAGCGCCGCCAAGAGCGCTGCCAAGAAGGCGACGAAGACCACCCGCAAGACCGCTGCTCCGAAGACCGCCGCCAAGAAGACCACGGCGAAGAAGGCAGTGGCCAAGAAGGTAGTGGCCAAGAAGGCGGCCGCGAAGAAGGCTCCCGCGAAGAAGGCTCCCGCGAAGAAGGCGGCCGCCAAGAAGGCTCCGGCCCGTCGCAAGACGGCGAAGAAGGCGACTGTCGCCGCTCCCGCCGAGGCCTAGACGAAGCTCGGAGATTGTGGCGCAGTTCGAACGGCTCGGCGGGTTTCCGCCGGGCCGTTTTCGTTTCTCTCGGGAGGTCCTCGTTGGCGCTGCGTTCCTCGGAGCTGGAGCAGGTGGTGGAGGAGCTGTCCGCGCGGCTGGTGGGCGCGGTGGTGCAGAAGGTGTGGTGTCCGCTGCCGCGGCTGGCCTACCTCGAGCTGCGGATACCGGGCCGCTCCGTGCTGCTATGTCTGTGCGCGGAGGGGGAGCTCGCCCGCCTCTCGGTGGCCGCCGAGCGCTTCCCCACGCCGGGAGAGCCGGCGCCCTTCCAGCGCTGGCTGCGGCAGGAGCTGGTGGGGTTGAAGCTGGCCGGTGTCCGCTGGGAGGCCGCGGAGCGGGTGGCGACGCTGGACTTCCAGGACGAGAGCACGCGGCGCCGACTGGTGTTGGAGTTCGGCTCGCCCGGGGGGCTGGTGTTGCTCACGGAGGCGAGCCGGGTGCTGATGCTCTCCGGCGATGGGCTGGCGCAGCGGCGCGCTCTGCACCCGGGTGGCATGTGGGCTCCACCGGAGCCGCTCTCTCCCGAGCTGCTCGCCAAGGCCCGCGCGACCCCCTCCCGCCTCCAGCCCGAGCCCGGAGCCTTCCTTCCGTTGGCGGAGGTGGCGGAGCGGCTGCTCGGGCCCAAGGACAAGGCGAGTCGCGCCGAGACCATTCGCCGCCGGCTCACGCTGCCCTACCGGGCCCGCCTCAAGCGCGCCTCGCGCACCCTGGAGAAGGTGCGGGCGGAGGCCGCGCGCGGTCCGGAGGCGGAGCGCCACCGGATGCTGGGCGAGCTGCTCACCCAGAACCTCTACCGCCTCCAGCGGGGCGCCAAGGAGGTGACGCTCACCGCGTACACCGAGGAGGGGGTGGAGGAGGTGCGGGTGAAGTTGGATCCGAAGCGCACGCCGAAGGAGGAGGCGGACTGGCACTTCCACCAGTACAAGCGCCTGCAGCGGGGCGTGGAGCACGCGCGCCATCGCGAGGCGGAGCTGTCGCGCGAGGTGGCGCACGCGGAGGCGGCGCTGCGGCAGCTCGAGGCCCTGGATGAGGAGGCCTTGCTGGCGCAGGTGGAGGTGTTGCACCGGGCGGCGGCCGAGGCGGGACCTCCGGAGGCCCGGCCCTTCAAGGAGTACGTGGGGCACGGCGGCCAGCGCCTCTGGGTGGGAAAGGGAGGCGAGGACAACGACACGCTCACCTTCAAGGTGGCGAGGCCCTACCACCTGTGGCTGCACGCGCGCGGAGTGCCGGGCAGCCACGTGGTGGTGCCGCTGGAGAAGGGAGTGGAGGTGTCCCAGGAGGTGTTGCTGGACGCGGCGCACCTGGCGCTGCACCACTCGGCGGCCAAGGGGGAGCCGCGCGGCGAGGTGAGCTGGGTGCCGGTGAAGTTCGTGCGCAAGGTGAAGGGAGGCGCGCCCGGCCAGGTGCTCTACAGTCGGGAGAAGACGTTGGTGGTGAGGATGGAGCCGGATCGACTGAAGCGGTTGCAGGAGACGCGGGGCGGGGAGGTTCCATCGCCCCTGCCCTCATGAGCGGGTGTACGCCATCGGGCCCGGTGTGCGCCCGCTGTCCGGCGGTGCTGGGCTCCTCCTGCTGCGAGGTGCGGGAGGGGGAGCGGCTTGCCACCCTCACCCGAGCGGACGTGGCGCGCCTCACCGCGCATACGGGCCTGGCCGCCCGACGCTTCGTGCTCGAGGAGGTGTTCTCCGAGGAGGAGGCGGCTGGATACGAGGCGCGTCGTCCTCTCTACCGGGGCTATTTTCGTCGCGAGCCGGTGCGCCTGGCGCTGCGCACCACGAGGGAAGGGGCCTGCGTCTTCCTGGTGCCGGGGCGGGGGTGTGGCCTGCCGGAGGAGGTGCGGCCGGTGGCCTGTCGTCTCTATCCCTTCGAGCGCTGGCCGGACGGGAGCTGGAGCGTGTCGGTGGGGCGCTATGGCGACCTGGCCGAGGCGCGGGAGGGAGGCGAGGCCTGTCTGGCGGTGGAGGAGGCGGAGGACATGGAGGCGGTGCTGGCTGCCTTCGGCACCTCTCGGGAGGAGGTGGAGGCCCTGGGGGCTCGGCTCGCCGAGGAGGCGAGGGCACACGCGCGAGGTTGACGGGCGGACGCCAGGCGGGCGGGCTTCATCCGGTGCTCTTGAGTCCCTGGGCATGGCGGGTACGATGCTCGCCGCGTGCCGTCCCATCCGTCTCACCAGCTTGCGCTCTTTCCCCGCTCTCCCCTCCGGGAGGGCGCCTCTCCTGGTGCGCGCAACCGCGTGGCCGACGCCTCCAACCGTCTGTCCGCCGTGCCACCCGAGGAGGTGCCGCTCGCCGAGGCCTTCCACGAGGAGCTGGCGCCCACCGAGGACCTCCTCCCCGAGGGGGTGGAGTCCAGCCGGGAGGAGCTGTGGGCCAGGGCCGAGGCGCTCGCCTACCGGCTGTCCTCGGAGCTGCGGATTCCGGTGCGGCTGGCGGTGACGGACAACCGCTCCACCATGGTGTCCTTCCGACGCAGCTCGAGCGTGCTGCAGCTCCGGTTGCACCACATGTTCCTGGACGCGCCGGAGCCCGTGGTGCGGGCGGTGGCGGATTATGCTGGCCGGGGCAACCGGGTGGCGGGGGGCGTCCTGGACGACTACATCCGGGGCCAGCAGCCGCGCATCCGTCAGGAGCGTCACTCGGCGGAGGCGGACCTCAATCCCCAGGGTCGCTACTTCAACCTGCAGTCCCTCTTCGACGAGATCAACCGCACCTACTTCCAGGGGGGCATCCAGGCGCGCATCGGCTGGGGCCGCATGCCTCCTCGCCGGCGTCGCAAGTCCATCCGGCTGGGGGTGTACGATCATCAGACGCGGGAGATTCGCATCCACCCGGCGTTGGATCGCCCGGAGGTTCCCACCTACTTCGTGGAGTTCATCGTCTTCCACGAGATGCTTCACCAGCTCTTCCCCAGCTCCAACGGCAACGGTCGTCGGGTGCATCACCCGCGGGCCTTCCGGGACCGGGAGAAGGCCTTTCCGCTCTACGGTGCCGCGCTGCGTTGGGAGCGGGAGAACCTGAACCTGCTGCTTCGGGGTTGAGTCGCTGGCTGTCTGCCCGCTGCTTTACCAATTTACCGATCGACGGCTCTCTGCGGACGCAGCTTGACCCTGCGCGGTCCGCCCCCCAATTCTCTTCTGCTCATGCGACGCGCGAAGATTGTCTGCACCCTTGGTCCAGCCTGTGAGAGCCAGGAGATGTTGGAAGCTCTCCTGGAGGCTGGGATGGACGTGGCCCGGCTCAACTTCTCCCACGGGAGCCACCAGCAGCACGCGGAGAACATCGCCCGGCTCCGGGCGGCCTCATTGAAGGTCCGCAAGGCGGTCGGCATCCTCGGGGACCTGCAGGGCCCGAAGATTCGTACCGGTCGCTTCATCACCGGCAGCACGATGCTCGAGGAGGGCTCCGAGTTCCACATCACCACGGACGAGAGCGTGAAGGGCACGGATGAGATCGTGTCCACCACCTATCCGTTCCTGGCGGCGGATGTGAATCCGGGAGACCGCATCCTCCTGGACGACGGCCTGCTGGAGTTGCGGGTGCTGGAGACGGACAAGAAGCAGCTCATCCGCACCAAGGTGATTCACGGCGGAGTCTTGAAGAACAACAAGGGCATCAACCTGCCGGGGGTGGCGGTGCGTGCGGACGCGCTGACGCCGAAGGACCGGGAGGACCTGGTGTTCGGCATCAAGGCGGGCGTGGACTTCATCGCGCTGTCCTTCGTGCGCCAGCCGGCGGACCTGGACATGGCGCGCGCGGCCATGGCGGAGGTGGGTCGGCAGGTGCCGATCATCGCCAAGCTGGAGAAGCCGGAGGCGATCGCCCGGCTGGACGCCATCCTGGAGAAGACGGACGGGGTGATGGTGGCGCGTGGTGACCTGGGGGTGGAGATTCCGCCGGAGGAGGTGCCCAGCGTCCAGAAGGACATCGTCCGGCGCTGCAACCAGCGAGGGCTGCCGGTCATCGTGGCCACGCAGATGCTCAACTCGATGATCGACAACCCGCGGCCCACGAGAGCGGAGGCCAGCGACGTGGCCAACGCCGTCTTCGACGGGGCGGACGCGGTGATGCTGTCGGGCGAGACGGCGAGCGGCAAGTTCCCCGAGGCGTCTGTGCAGATGATGGATCGGATCGTCCTGGCGGCCGAGTCCACGATGAGGGCGCAGGGGCTGATGAATCCGCCGCAGGTGCCGGTGAACATGCCCGCGCAGTTCCCGGATGTGATTGCGGCGAGCGCGTGTTACGCGGCGAAGGAGGCGGGGGCGTCGCTGATCGCCGCCTTCACGCTGTCCGGGGTGACGGCGCGGTTGCTGGCGCACTACCGGCCGTCGGTGCCGATCGTCGCCTTCAGTCCGAACCAGGAGGTACGGCGTCGGCTGGCGTTGCTGTGGGGTGTGGTGCCGCGGGTGCTGGAGCCGATCCAGGACACGGAGGCGATGGTGCGACGGGTGGAGGAGGAGCTCCTGGCGCGGGGTCTGGCGAGGACGGGAGACCGGGTGGTCATCGTCTTCGGTGCGCCGGTGGGCCAGCCGGGGAAGATCAACAGCATGAGGCTGCACGTCATCGGGAGCTGAGAACCCCTTCTCCCTCTCCACGCTCCCTCCCTCTCCCTCTGGGAGAGGGTCGGGGTGAGGGTGCCTGTCCCCGAGTTCCAACCCAAGCCCCAGCCCCAAGTCTCCCCGAGAGCTACTTGCGGAAGTCCTTGAGGGCGCGGCGGGGGATTTCGGCTTCGATGAAGATGCGGAACAGCTCGATGTCCAACTGGCCGCTGGAGGCTTCGCGCTCGAGGATGCTGAGGGCGAGCTGGTGGGGGACGGCCTTCTTGTAGGGGCGGTCGCTGGCGGTGAGGGCGTCGTAGATGTCGGAGATGGACATCATGCGAGACTGGACGGGGATGGTGGGCTCGGGGATGGCGCGGGGGTAGCCGGAGCCGTCGAGCTTCTCGTGGTGGGCGTAGGCGATCTCCGGTACGCGGCGGAGGGTGCGAGTCCAGGGAATCTGGGAGAGGAAGCGGAAGGTGTGCTCGACGTGGCTCTCGATTTCCCGACGCTCCTCGGGGGAGAGGGTGCCCTTGGCGATGGAGAGGGACTGGATTTCGTGCTCGAGGAGGAGGGGCTGTTCCTGCTCGAAGGCGTCGCGGAAGGTGAGGTGGCGCAGCTCGGAGTTGAGGCGCTCGAAGTTGCCCTGGGCGAGCACGGTGGGGCGGTTGCAGGTGAGGACGAAGTCGAGCACCTCGTCGAGCCGGGCGAGCTCCTGGGCGAGGCGCTCCTCCTCCTCTGCCTCTATCTCCGCGAGGGCCTGGGTTCCGCGGAGTTTGGCGGCGGCGATCCGGCGGCGGTAGCTCTGGAGCTGGATGTCCCGGCGGGCGAGCTGGAAGCGGGAGCGGAGTCCCTCCATCTCGTGGGGGTAGAGCTTCTCGGCCTTGACGAGCACGGGCTCGCGCACGCCCACCTTGCCGAAGTCGTGGAGGAGGGAGGCATAGCGCAGCTCCTGCATCTCCATGGCGGTGAAGCGGGTGTTGGCGTAGGGGCCGGTGTAGACGTGCTCCAGGGCGCGGGCCATGGCGACGGTGAGGTCGGCGACGCGGCCCGAGTGGCCGGCGGTGGAGGGATCCCTGGATTCGATCGCCACCACGGAGGCGGAGACGAAGCCCTCGAAGAGGCGGTTGATCTCCTCATGGAGGAGGGCGTTCTCGATGGCGCCGGCGGCCTGGGCGCCGAGGGCGAGCAGCAGCTCTTCGTCCTCGGCGTCGAAGGGGGTGCCGTTCACCTTGTTGAGGGCCTGGATGACTCCGGTGACGTCACCGTTGGCGTCGCGCATGGGCACGCAGAGGATGCTCTGGGTGCGGTAGCCGCTGAGGGTGTCGAAGCTGCTGTTGAAGCGCTCATCGGCGTAGGCATCCGGGAGGTTGAGGACCTGGCCCGTCTCGGCGACCTGGCCGGCGATGCCACTGCCCACGGGGAGGCGGATTTCGCTCTTGGAGCCCTGGGCCACCTTGCTCCACAGCTCGTTGCGCTCGCGATCCAGGACGAAGAGGGAGCAGCGGTCCGCTTCCACCACCTTGCTGGCCTCGTAGAGGATGAGGGGCAGCAGGAGGTCCAGGTCTCTCTCGGCGCTCATCGCCTTGGCGACGTCCAGGATGGACGTGAGCTTGTCGAGGCGCCGGGACAGGTCGGGCGAAGAGGATGGCTCGGTCTTCGAAAGCACCAGGAAAGGCTCCGGAGGAACAGGCCACGCGGCCAGGGAGGAATCTTCTTATCACGGGGGAAGGAGTGCCCGCTCAGGGGGTATGTGCTCACCCGGGGGGGCTGCCGGATTGTGGCCGGCAGGAGACGTCTGGCCCTGCTATGAAGCGTGCCCATGAGCCGCCGCGTCCTGGTTTCCCCGTCTTTGTTGTCCGCTGACTTCGGTCGTCTGGCCGAGGAGGTACGCGCGGTGGAGGCCGCGGGCGCGGACTGGATTCACGTGGACGTGATGGACGGGCGCTTCGTGCCCAACCTCACGCTCGGGCCGGTGGTGGTGCGGGCGATCAAACGAGTGGCGACTCGGCCGCTGGACGTCCACCTGATGATCGTGGAGCCCGAGCGCTACATCGACGCCTTCGCCGAGGCGGGGGCGGACATCCTCACGGTGCATGTGGAGACGTGTCCGCACCTGAACCGGACGCTGCAGCAGATCCGTCAGGCGGGGGTGAAGCCGGCGGTGGTGCTGAACCCGGCCACGCCGCTGGTGGCGGTGGAGGAGGTGCTGGGGGAGGTGGAGATGGTGCTGCTGATGAGCGTGAACCCCGGCTTCGGGGGGCAGCGCTTCATCGAGGGGACGGTGGACAGGGTGCGCCGGTTGAGGGCGATGCTGGATGAGCGGGGGCTGAGCGCGGAGATAGAGGTGGACGGCGGCATCAACGCGGAGACGGGGCGGCGGGTGGTGGAGGCGGGGGCCACGGTGCTGGTGGCGGGCTCGTACGTGTTCGGCTCCGCGGACTACGCGGAGGCCATCCGCTCGCTGCGTCCCTGAGGGCTCAGCCCTGGGGGCATTGCTCCAGGGCCATGCGGGCCACCCGGCTCATGAAGGTGGAGTCCACGGGCTTCAGCTCGTAGGTCTCGGCGCCGAGCTCGAAGCAGACGTGGCGGACGTACTGGTCCTCGACGCCGCTGAGGATGACGACCTTGGCGTCGCGAGTCTGGGGGTCCTGCTTGAGTCGGGCGAGGAGATCGCGTCCATCCTCGTGCTGTTGGATGTCGAGGATGATGACGGCGGGCTGGTGCTGGCGGGCCAGCTCCTGCACGTGCTGGGAGGTGGTGTCCGTCACGGTGACGAGCCCGACGCGGCGGGCCTCCCGGACGAGCGCGGAGACGACGAGGGGGTCATCATCGGCAATCAGGACGACCGGAGCAGACATGAGACTCCGAGGAGGCTGCGCTGTGTGGGGGGCAGCGGAGCAAGCGGTGTTCCAGGGGACATCCCCTGCAAAATGAGGAGGTTACAGGCAAAGGGGCTGGGTCGCAAATGCCCCACCGGGTCGGAGGGAGCCCGGGGGAGGGGGAGGGGAACAAAAGATGATCCAGGGGCGTTGACTAGGCCGGGCGGGTCGGATACATCCCCGCCCACTTCGACGGCGCGGAGGTCGCGGCGGAGGAGGACAGTCGGAATATCGGGGAGTGGCTCAGCCTGGTAGAGCACTTGGTTCGGGACCAAGGGGTCGCAGGTTCAAATCCTGTCTCCCCGACCATTCGAGGCCTCGGAGTTTCGCGGAAGACCGCGTGACTCCGGGGCCTTTCTGTTTTTTCCGTCACCCTCCAGCAGCAAACCAGCGGCAAGCGGAGGGGGCTCGCCTCTGGCGGCCATCCGGGCCGGGCGTTCGTTGCCCCCCGTGAGAGGGGGCGGGGCTTGGCGCGCCGTCGGAGGCAACAGGCCCCTCGAGCAGCGTTGATTCCACCTCTGCCAGCCGAGCACCTCCCAACGTGGTGAGGCTGGTGCCGCGTGTCACCCGGGTCGCGCAGGCCACGTCGGGAGGTTTGTTACCTCGAGCAGGGCGTCACTCAAGGAGTGGAGCGTCCGCCGATCTCTGGAAAGCGCTCATAAGCCCGCTTGAGTGCGTCGAGGTGGACGGGGTTGTCCAGGTCGAGCGGCGCGTCCGTGAGCTTCACCACCCAGCCGCCCGTCGCGGTCTGCCGTGAGCGCGAGAGCAGGTCCGCGTCACGCGCCGGGTCTGGGAAACCAATGGTCCGTGCAGCGGCAGCCGACCAGTAGTTCAGCCACCCGAGACAATGCGGAAGCTCGGGCGCGTGGATGGAGTCTGGGAGCTGGAGCGCAGGCAGCCCCCGTGGTGGCTTTGGTGGCCCATACATCTTCGGCCCCACCTGCTCCGCAATGACGAGCATCACGCTTCCCGGCGTCATATGCCCCCACAATGCCTGGGCGCCCTCTGCCACGCCCTCCAATACATCCCCCGCGGCGGCGATGGTGGCTTCCTCCAGCGGCAACATCGCATGGACTTGGAGCTGCGGCTGAGCGCCCGGATGACGGCCCGCCGGGATTTCCCATCCGCCGAGCGTCACGGCATGGTTGTCATCGTCATTACAGAGGAACGGGAAGTCCCCGTTTTTTCTCTCCCTTTCGAGCCATTCATCTCGCTGTGGCAATGGGATGACCCCTTCTGTCTCAGACATCGTCCAGCCCAGGCGCAAACCAGGGAGCGCGCGTTCCAGTCCATGAACGATGGCGAGCCTGCGCTCGTCATGATCCATGAGCGCAGGCGCGTAGACATTGAGGTCGAGGGAGTTTTTCGCGTCTGACATATCAACACCAATCCATGACCACTACATCAAGGCCGGGGTCTGCTCGGAGCAGGGCCTCTTTGTGCGCTTCACTGCGAACGCCGATGGCAACTTTATAACCACATTCCTCGGCAAGCCTTCGTTCTCGCCGTATTTCCGGCAGCTTCATCTGGATGAAGAACCGCTGCGAGCGAGGGGGCTGTTTTTCAAAGTCATCCGTTTTGACGTCCCACAGCGTGCGCGTGGCCATTTGCAGCGCGTCGAAGCTCTTCCCATTCACGAGTACATCCCAGCCGGGGAAGCTGTTGTTCGGAATCTTGTCGGCGCACTTGTTGTGATCGTCATGTCCGCCTCGGTGCGGCACTGGGACGGGCTCGCACTTGCGGCGGCGCTCTCGGTCTAGTGGCTCGGGCGGCAATGGGGGCGGCCAGTCCTGCCCCGCTGGCTCCGGCTTGGGCCTCCGTTCCGCCAGGAGTTCTGGCAGGGCGGGCTTCGTTTCAGGCACGGGCCGCGTGTCAGGCGCGGGCCTGCCCTCGGGATGGAGCCGACTCAGCTCATACGCCTCCAGGGCCTCCTTGATGGCGAATCCCACCACCACCACGCCCGTAACGACCACCGCTCCCACGACGATCTCCGGTGCCGCCAGGACGCAGAGCCCGATTCCCACGGCAGCCGCGCCCGCGGAGGCGACAGCGCATCGTCCGGTCGAGTCGTGGAACTCGAGCCGATCATGGTCGAGGGCCTGAAAGCACCGCTCCACCAGTACTGGCCAGGGCAGGGAAGCTTCCCGGACGACGCACCGCCCCCCATCCCTCCAGGGCAGTTCCGCCGCTCGCTGGAGGTTGGCGAGCCGCTGATTCCGGGCCGCTGGCTGTCTCGAACTCGGCGCTGATGTCGCGCAGGCCGAAAGAAGGAGTAGAAGTGCGATATACGCGCGGAGCCGCATGACTACGTCCCTTTCAATCAAGTGAGGGAGCTGCGGGTCAAGGCGAACAGTGCTGGAGTCGCGGCCGCTCTGACGGTGACGATGTTCAGGGCATGCCGGAGTGAGGCCGTACGAATCGTCTGACACCTTGGCCGGGCTGCGTTCGAAGGAGGTATCAAAGGATTCGCAACCTGGGGCTCAATCCACAGACCGAGACTCAGGGGTTGCTTCACTCCGAGGCGCTGCGCGACGGGGAGCGCTTGCCGCTGACCGTCTTGCGGGGGGGGGGTCACGCCTCGTGGAGGCGGAGGCGACAGAGGGGAGATCCAGGGTTCCTTCACCTTCAAGTTATGGGTGGAAGAAGGCGCAGCCGGGGGGAGGGCGACGCTCGGCGGCGTGACGTTCCCGTAGGAGACGCGGGTGGGGGTCAATGTGCCCCGTGCGCGCGGCCGGTACGTGGCTCGGCACACCCCCAGCCACTCCGCTACCGCTCGGACTGCTCAGCAGCCGGCCCGGGTGGCCGTGACCCGGGGGCGACCGGGTCCGGGCTCGGCGGCAAGGTAGCAGCATGACCCCTGGTGCCATCACATACCGGCTGGGATGGTTGGACGGACGAGGCCTCGGAAACACCAGTTCTTACGAAGACTTGCGAACCACTGACAACCTCTGGACGGTCCCTCACATTGGCTCGGGAGCAAGGGGGCGCGGGTTCGGATTCTGTCTCCCCGACCATTGAAAGCCCTGCATCGACAGAGTGATGGCTGGCTGCGGGGTCTACCTGCTGGTGGCCAGCGAGGACGCCCGTCTTGAGCTGTAGGGGGGGATGTCACTTGCTGTGGCTTGTGCAAGCGGAGCCGCAGGGTATTTGCATCGCGCGTTGAATAGTTAACGCGGCCTTCCGTACTTGGGGCGCTGTCCGAACTCCGGCTCGTGGAATGGATCCACGGCCAGGGGAAACATCACCAATGAGATCAACATCAATCGGTTCGGCCGTACTTCGACCCGTGTCCCTGTCACGGCGATGGTTGCTGCCGCTGTTGTGTGTCGTAGCGAGCTGTAGTTCACCCTCGAATCCCGAGCCCACTGGGGAAGCAACCCTCGGGCGGCGCGTGGAGCTGGTCGTGGCCCCTCCCTCGCGGGAGCCCGCCCGAGCTTCCGCCCAGGCCCGGTTCCTCGAGGCTCCTTCTCGTGAGGCCGTCACCGCTGCCGCCGCTGCCTGGCGCGCAGCTCCTTCCGAGGACTCCACGCTGGGCCTGTTGAGTGCCTGGGCGCCTGAGTCCGTCGAGCCCTCGGTGCCCGGCCTGCCGGCCGCGGTCCCTGAGTCCGCGCTGCGAGTGAAACTGGCTGCCGTCGAGTCCGGCGCCGTCGAGCTCGGCTCCCGCGGCTACTCCTTTACTCTCCAGCCGCTGAGCGCCAGCGCCGCCCCTGTCTCTCGTCGCTCCGCCTCCACCACGCTCTATGGCCCCAGCCACGCCTGGGTCACCAACTCCGCTCGCGCCAGCGAGTACGTGGTGCTCGAGTCCTCCCAGGCGACCTGGTCCGCCAGCTATGAGCTTTCCCTGCCCTCGGGCGTTACCGCGGTGAGGGATGCGGAGAGCAACCTGGAGCTGCTTGACTCGCAAGGAGTGCCCGTGCTGCGGCTGCACTACCCGCGGGCGCGGGACTCGGCTGGCCGCGTGAGCCAGGGCGAGGCGCGCGTGCAAGGCCTGAGGGCCAACGCCTCCTACACCTGTGGCGGTCTGCGCTGCTACCCGCTCGAGGGCTCCAAGCTCCAATTCGAGCTGAGCGCGACGCTCGAGGGCCTCTCCGGCCCCACTCTTTTGCTCGAAGTGGGTTGGAGCAAC
>QKJM01000916.1 GCA_003249315.1 Archangium sp. | reverse complement strand
ACCTTCGAAGAAGATCAGGGCCTCCTGGCCCACCTGGGGATGACGGGCAAGTTCCTCCGCCGCCCCGAGGGGGTCTCCGTCCCCTATAGCCGTGCCCGCTTCCACCTCGACAACGGCGAGGTCATCCACTTCGCCGATGCCCGACTCTTCGGCCGCATGGAGCCGTGCCCCGCTTCTCGCCTTTACGAGCTGGAGGTGGTGAAGGAGCTGGGGAGGGATCCGCTCGTCGACGGCCTCTCGCCCGAGCAGCTCCGGGAAGTCCTGGGTTCCTCGCGAAAGGAACTCAAGGTGGCGTTGATGGACCAGGGGCGCCTGACGGGTCTGGGCAACATCCACGCCGCCGAGGCCCTCTTCCGGGCCGGCATCCACCCCGCCCGCAAGCCGGCCTCCCTCTCCACCGCCGAGTGGCAGCGGCTGGCCCGGGCCATCCACGCCGCCATCGACTTCGGGCTGAAGGAGCAGGAAGGGGAGGAGCCGGTGTACCTGGAGGAGCGCGGGGCGGAGAACCTCTTCCTCGTCTACGGTCGCGCCGGCACGCCCTGTACCCGCTGCGGGACGACGGTGGAGTCCTTCCCCCAGGGAGGACGCACCACCTACTTCTGTCCGAAGTGCCAACCGAAGAAGCCCCCGCCGTAAGCCCGCGGACGGACGTGCGACTCCTGGGCGTCGACAGCGTTGACACCCCCCGTCCACTCCGCTTGACTCGCCGGCCCTTTCGACCTGCCGCTCCTCGCGGCACCGGAGAAGAGCTTTCTTATGTCGAATGCCCTGCTGGCGGCACTGCTCGTCGCCTCCGCCACGGCCACCGCGCAGACGCCGGAGGCCGAGACCCCGGCCAATCCCCAGGACACGGCCCCCGCCGCCGCTCCCTCCCCCGAGGGCTCGGAGGAGATGGAGGCGCGCATCCGTCAGGAGGTGGACAAGCGCCTGGAGGCCGCCCGGGAGGAGCTGCGCGAGGAGATTCGCGCCCAGCTCGCCACCCAGACGCTCGCCACCGACTGGCAGGAGGAGTGGGTGGAGGAGCGACGCCGGTTGGAGCTGTTCACGCTCGACGGCTACTTCCGCATGCGCCCCACCCTCTACCACCAGTTCGATCTGGGCAAGGTGCGCAGCCGGTCCCTCTTCCCCGTCTCGCCCCGCGTCACGGAGAAGACCCAGTCTGGCGCTGACATGCGCGTGCGGCTGCAGCCCACCCTCAACATCTCCGAGGAGGTGAGGGTGAAGATGACGGTGGATGCCCTGGACAACATCCTGCTGGGCTCCGTCCCCGTCTCCGGCTCCCCCAATGACAGCTTCTACCTCTTCGACATCTTCAATGATGGACAGGTGTCGCCCACCTCGGGCCTCAACGCCCTCAAGGACTCCATCCAGGTGAAGGAGGCCTTCGGCGAGGTGTCCACCCCCGTGGGTCTGCTGCGCTTCGGGCGGATGAGCGCCGAGTGGGGCCTGGGCATCCTCCGCAACGACGGGGACTGCCTCCAGTGTGACTACGGCGACTTCGTGGACCGAGTCATGTTCGTCACCGAGCCCCTCGACGGCTTCTACGTGACGCCCATGCTGGAGTTCAACTCGGAGGGCCTCCTGGCGAACGAGAACCGCTACCGCGGTCAGCCGATCGACCTGACGCAGGCGGACGACTCGCATAGCCTGGTGCTGGCGGTGGCCCGGCGCGATACCCCGCAGCAGGTGAAGGCCAAGCTGGAGAACAACCAGGGCGTGCTCAACTACGGCCTGCACTTCTCCTGGCGCACCCAGCGCTTCGCGCCCGTGGAGCAGGAGGATGGCAACGTGGGCTTCATCCCGCGCGATGCCACGCTCTACATTCCCGACGTGTGGCTGCGCTACGAGGAGCGCGACTTCCGGGTGGAGTTCGAGCTGGCCGCCTACCTCGGCAGCATCGGCAACCGGGCGCAGACGCTCGCGGGCGCGGTGGACCCGTCGGCCAACCAGTCCCTGGATGTGGTGCAGTTCGGCGGCGCGGCGGTGGGCGAGTACCGACTGCTCAAGGGACAGCTCAACCTCCAGCTCGAGCTGGGCTTCGCCTCGGGAGACAGGGCGCCGGGCTTCGGCGCCTTCCCGGGGCGCCAGGGCACGGGCACGGGTGGCTTCACGGATCCGGGCGATGTGGAGGGGCCCCAGTTCCGTTGCGAGTTGGGCGGCTGCGCCGATCGCTACATTCGCAACTTCCGCTTCAACCGCGCCTACCGCGTGGACAACATCCTCTTCCGCGAGCTGATCGGCACCGTCACCGATGCCCTCTACGTCAAGCCCACCCTGCGCTACTCGCTGGCTCCGGGCTTCGACGTGTTCGGCAGCCTCATCTACTCCCAGGCCATCTACGCCGAGTCCACGCCCTCCTTCACCGAGCGGCCCCTGGGCGTGGAGACGAACCTGGGCGCGCGCTACGAGACGGAGGATGGTTTCACGGGCGGGGTGGAGTGGTCCGTGCTCTTCCCGCTCGGCGGCCTCCAGGAGTTGGATCCCTTCCTCCAGCGCGAGCTGGCGACGGCCCACTCCATCCGCGGAACGCTGGCCATCCGCTTCTAGCTCGAGAGCACATCCATGCAGCGTCTGCGCGGCGTCGTCGTCCTCGTGGGCTTCCTCCTGGTGGTGGCGGCCTGTGGCATCAAGGGGCCGCCCCGGCCCCCGGAGCCTCCGCCTCCTCCCGCCCCGGAGGAGCCGGTACCCCCTGTTCCCCCGTCGGACGTGGACGCCGGCACGTGAACCACTTCACCTACCGCAAGCGCGTGCTGCACGCGGAGGAGGTGCCCCTGCCGGCCATCGCCGAGGCGGTGGGCACCCCCGTCTACGTCTACTCCTCCGCCACCCTGCGCCGGCACTTCCGGGTGGTGACGGAGGCCTTCGGCTCCCACCCTCACCTGGTGTGCTACTCGGTGAAGGCCAACTCCACCCTCGCCATGCTCGGGCTGCTGGTGGAGGAGGGGAGTGGCTTCGACATCGTCTCCGGTGGAGAGCTGGCCCGGGTGCTCAAGGTCGGGGGGAGCCCGGAGAAGACGGTGTTCGCCGGCGTGGGGAAGACGGCCGAGGAGATGGCCCAGGCCCTCGCCGCCGGCATCCTCTTCTTCAACGTGGAGAGCGCCGAGGAGCTGGCGCAGCTCGACGCGGTGGCTCGCGCCCAGGGCCGGTGCGCCTCCTTCGCCATCCGCGTCAATCCCAACGTGGATCCGCGTACCCACCGCCACATCGCCACCGGGCTGAAGTCGTCCAAGTTCGGCGTGCCCTTCGACGAGGCCCTGGCCCTCTACGCCCGCTCCAAGCGGATGAAGGGCCTGCAGGCAGTAGGGGTGGATTGCCACATCGGCTCGCAGATCACCCGCACCGCCCCCTTCAAGGCCGCTCTCGGCAAGGTGGCCGGGCTCTACCTGGCCCTCAAGGAGAAGGGGCACCCGCTGCGGTACCTGGACGTCGGCGGCGGCCTGGGCATCACCTACGTCTCCGAGGCCCCTCCCTCGCCCGCCGAGTACGCGAAGACGGCCCTCTCGGCCGTGGCCCACACCGGCGCCACCATCATCTTCGAGCCCGGCCGGGTGCTGGTGGGCAACGCCGGGGTGCTCCTCACCCGCGTGCTGTACCGGAAGAAGACGCCCGAGCGCACCTTCGTGATGGTGGACGCGGGCATGAATGACTTGATGCGCCCCGCTCTCTACGACGCCCACCACGCCCTGCAGCCGCTCGTGCAGCGCCGCGGCCAGACGCTGCCGGTGGATGTGGTGGGGCCAGTGTGCGAGTCCACCGACGTGCTCGCCCGTCAGCGCCCCCTCGTGCTCCCCCGCCAGGGCGAGCTGTTCGCCGTGATGAGCGCCGGCGCCTACGGCATGAGCATGGCCTCCAACTACAACTCGCGGCCTCGTCCCGCCGAGGTGCTCGTCGACGGAGCGGCCTGGCGGGTGGTTCGCGAGCGGGAGAGCGTCGAGGATCTCTGGCGCGGCGAGCGGGCCTGAACGTATAAGCCGCTTCCATGAGGACATTCGAAGGCACGATGACCGCGCTCGCCACTCCCTTCCGGGAGGGCGCTCTCGATGAAGCCGCCTACCGGGCGCTCATCCGGCAGCAGCTCGCCGGAGGCATCCGCGTGCTCGTCCCCATGGGCACGACCGGAGAGGCCGTCACCATGAGCCCCGACGAGCGCACCCGCGCCATTCGCATCGCCGTGGAGGAGGCCGCCGGCAAGGTGCCCGTGGTGGGCGGTGCCGGCTCCAACAACACCGCCGAGGCCATCGACGCCGTTCGCCGCGCCCGCGAGGTCGGCGCCGACGGCGCGCTCGTGGTGACGCCCTACTACAACAAGCCTCCCCAGGCCGGCCTCGTCGCCCACTACCAGGCCATCGCCCGCGCCCACCCCGGCTTTCCGCTCGTCGCCTACAACGTCCCCGGCCGCACCGGGGTGGACCTGCTCCCGGAAACGGTCCTTCGCCTGTGTGACATCCCCGAGGTCGTCGCCCTCAAGGAGGCCACCGGCAGCATGCCCCGCGTCATCGACCTGGTGGAGAAGTGCGGCGACCGGCTCACGCTGCTCTCCGGGGATGACTTCACCGTCCTTCCCTTCATTGCCTGCGGCGGCAAGGGCGTCATCTCCGTGTCCTCCAACGTCGCCCCGCGCATGATGGTCGACCTCGTCTCCTCCGCTCTCTCCGGGGACTCCTCGCGCGCCCTCGAGCTGCAGGTGCGGCTCAACACGCTCCACAGGCTCCTCTTCGTCGAGCCCAACCCCGTCCCCGTGAAGTGGGCCCTCCACAAGATGGGCCTGTTCGGCCCCGAGCTGCGTCTGCCCCTCGTCCCCATGGGGGCCGCCAATGCCGCTCTGCTGGAGGCCGAGCTGCTCAGGCTGGGGTTGCTCGCGGGGTGAACCCGTGAGTTCCATTACCCTCACCCCGTCCCTCTCCCAGAGGGAGAGGGTCTAACTCGGGTTCCTCACCTTGGAGGTTCCCTCTTCTCCTGGGAGAGGGCTAGGGTGAGGGGCGTCGCCAGGAACACCATGATTCGTACCGTCATCACTGGCTCCTCCGGTCGCATGGGCAGCACCCTCCTCCGGCTCGTCCGCGAGGCTCGGGACTTCGAGCTCTCCGGCTCCGTCGGCCGCCAGGAGGATCTCGGCCAGGTGCTCGATGCCTCCCCGTCCCAGGTCGTCATCGACTTCACCAGCGCCGAGGCCAGTGTGGCCTACGCTCGCACCTGCGCCGAGCGCGGTGTCGGCCTGGTCATCGGCTCCACCGGCTTCTCCCCCGAGGCCCGCGCCGAGGTGGCTGCTTCCGCCGCCTCCATCCCCATCGTCCTTGCCCCCAATACCTCCGTGGGCGTCAACGTCGTCATCCGCATGGCCGCCGAGCTCGCCCGAGTCCTCGGTGAGGGCTATGACGTCGAGGTGCTCGAGGCCCACCACCGGATGAAGAAGGACGCCCCCTCTGGCACCGCGCTCAAGCTCGCCGAGGTGATGGCCCAGGCCCTCGG
>QKJM01001007.1 GCA_003249315.1 Archangium sp. | reverse complement strand
AGCTCGCGGTGATCTTCCTCAGAGGCTGTGTCGAGCGACTCATGGATGAAGTTCCTGACGGCCGCGCCGCGGCCTGCGATTCAGACGAGAAGCCCTTCGCTCTCGAAGGCATCGCGCCCGATGGACATATCGGTGATGCCCAGCTCCCGAGCCAGACTCACCACGCCCGAGTAGTCGATGCCACCCAGCTTCCCCCGGTACAACCCGGCACAGTCGGAGATGAGCTCCTCGGTGTCGCGGATGCCGAGCTGCTGGAAGATGGAAGCCCAGGCCCCGAAGTCCGGAGCCGCGAACCAGCGCACGGGCCGGGGGAGGATGGCGGCGAAGAACTCCCGCTGAGTCTTCGACAGCGCGGGGAACACCAGCCGCGCCAGGTGCCTGAACACCACCCCATGCGCCGCCTCGTCCCGACGGTGTGCGTCCACCGTCAGCCGGTGGAGCGGTTGGACGACCTCCGAGCTCGCCAGTTGCAGCAGGTAGTCGCTGATGAACACCTCGGAGACGACCGCCACGGCGAACCGGATGAGGCTGCGCTGCCACTCCTCGGCGTATTCCTCCTCGCACGCCCGCGTCATGCGCACCAGGGCCGAGGGCGGCACCTCGATGTCCAACCCCCTCATCTCGCGGGTGATGCCGGTGGCGTTCACCGTGAGCAGCACGTGGTACGACTCGTCCACCATGGTCTCACTGATGGTCTGCTTGCTCACCGCGTCGCCGAGCCCGGCCACCTTCCCCGCGAGGACATCCGTACACAACGGCAGGACGATGCCCGTCTCTATGTCCAGGGTCTTGTGGTTGTAGGCCAGCCAGGCTCCCGACAGGGTCGCGCTGAGCTCCTCCTCGTTGAAACGAAGGAACCTGGGGTGCTCCTTGAAAGGCAACAGACTGACGCAGAAGTCCGGCCTTGACGGATCGAAGGCGACGTCTTCATGCATGGAACCGCGCCGAACCTGGGCGCGGGTGGGCCAGTTGCGAACCAGCTTCCGCAAGACGGCCCGCGACTCGTCCCCGGCATCCACCGGCCCGCTGGATTCAACCAATCGCCGCACGACGGTCTCCTGCACCATGGGCCTTCACCTCAGCGGGGTGACAAGGTGAGCTTCGCCTTCAAGACCTTCCCCGTGACGCTCTTGGGGAAGCTGTCCCGGAAACGGATGTAGGCGGGAATCTTGTAGTCCGGCAGCTTGCCGCGCAGGTGCTCGCGGACCTCTTCCTCGGTCAGGGGGGCTCGGGGAACGATGAACGCCCCCGCCTTCTTGACGCCGCTCCCATCGTCCACTGGAACGACCGCGACCTCCTTCACCTGAGCGAGCTGATCGACGGCCTCCTCCACCTCGAAGGGAAGCAGCTTGCCCGACTCCACGTCGATGACTTCACTCACGCGGGCGAGCGCGTAGAAGTTGCCGCCCTCATCCCGCCTGACGAGATCTCCGGTGTGAATCCATCCGTCCCGCCACAACGACGGCACGCTGGAGGAGAAGTACCGCACCGCGAAGGCCTTGGAGCGCACCACCAGCTCGCCCGTCCCCGGAATGCCGATGCCGCAGTCTCGCACCTCCGCCTCCACTCCGTCGATCGCGGGCCCGATGGACATCACATCGTCGCCGGTGCGGAACAGGTTGGAGGTGAGGAGACAGGTCTCCGTCAGCCCATAGGAGTTGTTGATGCGCTTGCCGTACCGCTCGCTGAAGCCCCTGGCGATGTCCTCCGTCAGGGGCGTGGCACCGCACATCGCGATGCGCAGGGAAGACACGTCCGCGCGGAAGTCCTCCGGCAGCTCGTTCATCTCCTTGTAGAACCAGGGCAGCGAGCCGAAGACGGTGATCTTCTCCGCCTCGATGGTGCGCAGCACGCGCTCCGGGGGGGCACGCCGAATGTCCAGGAGGTACAGCGTCCCCCCGGTGGACAGCGCCGGGAAGGTGATGATGTCCGCCCCATACGCATGGGTCAGCGCGAGCATGCACAGGGTCCGGTCCTCGTTCGTCAGGCCGGCCGTACTCGCCCACGTCTGCATGCGGCAGGCATGGCCCTCCTGGGACTGGATGATGCCCTTGGGCTCACCCGTCGTCCCCGACGTGTAGTGGATGACGAACTCCTGCTCCTTCCACGCCTCCGTCGGCAGCGACACATGGTGGTTTCCATCGTCACCGAAGAGCCACGCGAGGCTGTGCGGCGTGCTCTCCGAGATGATCACGCCCGTCTCCACCCTGCGGGCGACCTCCTGGTAGGTCTCGAAGTAGCCCTGCTGCACGATGTAGTAGTCCGGACGGCACTCCCTGCAGTAGCGCGTGATGTCATCGGAGGAGAGCGTGACCGACAGCGGGGCGATCCGGGCACCGATGCGTGCGATGGCGTAGTAGAGGGCGAGATACTCGATGTTGTTGTCGAAGCACGCCGCTACCAGGGTGCTCGGACCCATGCCGAGCGCCGTCAGGTTCTTCGCGGTGCGTTCGATCAACGCATCCAGCTCCCCGTAGGTGATGGTCCGCCCTTCGTTGACGATCGCGATCTTCCCGGGGGTGGTGCGGGCATGCGAGGCGAGAAGCGAGTAGAACATGGGTGGCACCTACACGTCCCACTGACGGGAGCAGAAGTGGGTGAGGAAGTTCTTTAGGATGAGCTGGTTCGAGCCGGGTGACGGGCAGAGGTTGGCGAAGGTGGCGCGAAGCTCATCCTTGGGCACCGACGAGAAGGCTCCCGCGTCGATGACGGGATTGATGGTGCGTGCCAGGAACTCCGCGGTGACTTCCGGGTGGAGCCCCAGCAGGCGGACCCGATCGCCGTAGGCCATGACCTGGTTCGGGATGTCCTGACCATTGGCCAGGACCGTGAACCCCTCGGAGGGAAACTCGGCCATGTAGTCGGAGTGGATGGCCGTCATGCCGAACGAAGGCTCACAGCCCTCGAACAGCGGATCCGCCTTGCCGGCCTCCGTCAGCTCGATCCGGGTCGTCCGGATGGCCAGCGAGCCGCTCTGCTCGGGCTTGAAGCCCACCCCCTTCGGGTTTCCACCCACACGACCGCCCAGCGCCACGAAGCCGAGCTGCCCTCCCCCACAGAGGCCGAGATAGGGCAGCTTGTACTCGAACACCGCGCGCCGGATGAGCGCGATGACTCGCTCCTGCCAGGGCTGCAAGGGACCGCGCTCCAGGTTGACACTGTAGGCCGAGCAACCAATCACCAGCCCGCGGAACCCGGACAGATCCGTGGGCAGCTCGTCGACGGTCCCGTCGATGACCTTCTCCGCGAAGTAGCGGCGGCTGTCGGACCCCAGGGAGGCGGTGATGCGGTTGAGATCCAGATCGGGCAGCGGATCCATGTACGTGACGACGGACTCGCGCAGCGGATGATCCGGTCCGACATTGGCGGACACATACAGGATGCTGCGCTCGGGGAGTCCAGGGACGTGGAAGGGCTCTGACATCGGTGGAAGCAGCCTTTCTAGCTAGGAAGCCGCGGAGGATGAGGACTCGGTCGCGCCGAGGAGGAGTCGAAGGGCGACCCGCGCCGCGGGCAGGAGGCCCGCCTCGTTCATTTCGAACTCCGGACTGTGGTGGGGAGGCGGAGGCCCCTCTTCAGGACCGATGCCTGCTCGAAAGTAGCAACCGGCTCGTGCATGAAGGAACTCGCTGACGTCGTCACTCGCCAGCGAGGGCTTGCTGTCCTTCACCGCCGCGGGCCCCAGCGCCTCCCTCGCGCAGCGACGCGCCAACTCCACGTGGCCGGGAGAGTTCCGCACGGGCCTGCACCCCTGCTCGAAGCGCACCCGCACCTCGAGACGGCATGCACTGGCGATGCCCTGGGCGACCTGCTCGATGCGTGCCTTCAGCATCTGGCGGACCTCCTCGGACAACGTCCGCAAGGAACCACCGAGGGTGGCGCTCTCGGGTATCACATTGGGCCTCTCGCCCGCCTTCAGGTGGCCAACGGACAACACCGCGACCTCCTCGGCCGATACCTCCTGCGCGACGAGCGACTGGAGTGACAGGACCAGGTGCGCCGCGGCCGTCACCGGACTGCGCCCCATGTGGGGGTAGGCGCCATGAGCCCCTCGCCCGCGCAGTTCGATCTCGAAGAGATCCGCCGCTGCCCACATCACTCCGGCGCCGATGGCGACCTCGCCCGCGGGAAGGTGCGTCGTCAGGTGAAGACCGTACACCGCCTCGACGCGCGGCTCCTCCAACACCCCCTCGGCGAGCATGCGGCGAGCGCCCCCCAGGATCTCCTCGGCCGGCTGGAAGAGGAAGACGATCGTCCCCTTCAGGTTGGCCTTGAATCCAGACAGGATTTCGGCCAGGAGGACGGCGATCGCGGTGTGCCCGTCATGGCCGCACGCGTGCATCGCTCCGCTCACGCTGGAGGAGAACGGAGACCCGCGAGGCTCGTCGATGGGCAATGCATCCAGATCCGCCCGCCAGGCCACGACCGGCCCAGGAGCCCCCTGGAGCACCGCAACGACGCCTGTCCCCGCTACGCCCCTTCGCACTCGCAGCCCCCGACTCTCCAGACGGCTGGCGACCAGCTCCGCCGTGCAATGCTCCGCGAATGCGAGCTCCGGACGCTGATGGATCTGCCGCCGCAGGATCAACAACTCCCCCGCGCGCGCCATCAATCCATGATCGGCGTCGAGGACGGGTATCATGCAGCCTTGCCCCCGAGGCGCAGCGGACAGGTAGGCGGCAACGGGGCCTCCGCCTCCGGCGCGGCGTACTGACGCCACTCCCGGTTCCCGGGCTGACCGTACGTCCCGAGTTCCTTCGCGTGAACGCACCCATCATAGAGTTCGATGCGCGCACGCACCCTGCGGCGCACGGCGTCTCCTTCGGGCGTGTTGCCAGCGACCACATCGAAGTTCTTGCGAGGATTGATGATGAATGCCACGGACGAGCCCAGGTTCCGACTCTGGCGTTCCCTGTGGGCGGGGGAGCTGAAGTTCACGAAGAGCTGCTCACCCCCAAAACAGAAACTCCAGAGGTAGTTCTCGGGATCACTCGGAACGTCCGAGGGCCAGTCCGACACATCATGGTCCGCGAGATACTGGAGCGCCGCCCAACTGCGCCGGTGGGCCTCCGCGAGCGTCGGCGGCGAGGCCTCCGGGTGAACCAGGACCGCGAAAGGCATGATCACCCGGTGCTTGCCCGTGGCTCCGTGAAGAACATGCAGGTAGTCCAGCAACGCCATCCGAAGGTGCTCGAGATGTTTGGGCTCCAACGACTCGATGAACCCAAACCACTGAGAGCCGCGCTGGTAGGATTTCTGCGCGAATGGACAGGGAAAATGCTCACGCTCCAGCCTGACCGAGAGCTCCCTATAGGCCACCACCCTCCAGTCCCGCCCCCTGGGATCCTCCATGTTCATTCTACGTATCTGCTCGGAAGAGAAGATCCGAGGTTGCCATCCGCAACCCACCTCTTCACGTTGAGTTTTCAAACCGATCACCCCCGCCCAGGTCTCGCTTGAGCGCAACAAGATACGAAGAGC